>DUNZ01000069.1 GCA_012839085.1 Clostridiales bacterium | reverse complement strand
TAAATAAACCTTTGTAATGCTTCATATTTATACCTTAATAAATCAATCCTTTTATTCAAAAACTAAGTATAGAATTTTATCTTATTTTTATTCTTGCTTCCTATGAGCTTATAATTGTTTGATTTTTATAGAAAGGATGATATGAAATATGAATACGGTTCACTATGAAGTAGAGGGATTAATTAACAATAAAGTAAAAACACAGGTGAAAAATGTTTTGGATGATATTGATGGTGTCAATAAAGTAAATGTTGATTTACAGAGAGGTACTGTGGAAGTAAAATACAATGATAAAGCAAATGAGAAGCAAATAAGACAGGGGATAGAGCATGTTGGTTGTAGGATTATATAATGCTCCATGGTCTATACCTTGTTTTTACTCAAAACAAGGAAGAGATCAAACAAATCAAAGGACTTTGAGATGAAAGGACTTTGTTAGATAGAAAAAATATAGCATGACCGAAATTTCTTAAAATGAAAAATATTAAAAAAATAAAAGCTGCGAATGAGTGGTAAAACCATAGGTTCGCAGCTTTATATCTTATTTTATTAGGGATTTTCTTTTGTGAAAGAGTTTTCCTTATGCTGTCCTCTCAAATTGAGATTCGTACAACTTAGCATAAAATCCACCTTTTTCTAATAGCTCTTCATGATTGCCTTGTTCTACGATATCTCCCTCGTTCATAACCAGGATTAAATCTGCATCTCGAATTGTGGATAGGCGATGGGCAATAATAAAACTGGTTCTTCCCTTCATCAAATTGTCCATAGCTTTTTGTATTAAGATTTCGGTTCTGGTATCCACAGAGCTAGTAGCTTCGTCTAAGATAAGTATTTTTGGATCTGCCAATATAGCACGGGCAATGGTTAAGAGCTGCTTTTGTCCTTGAGATACATTATTGGCTTCTTCATTTAAAATCATTCGATAACCATCTGGTAAAGTGGAAATAAAATGGTGGACATGGGCTGCTTTAGCGGCTTGTATTACTTCTTCATCTGTGGCATCCAGCTTTGAGTAGCGGATATTATCCATAATAGTTCCATTAAAGAGCCAGGTGTCTTGTAGCACCATTCCAAACATTTTCCTTAACTGGCCTCGCTCAAAGTCTCTGATATTATGACCGTCAATTAAGATCTCTCCTGAATTGATTTCATAGAATCTCATCAATAACTTGACCATGGTTGTTTTACCAGCACCGGTTGGTCCAACAATGGCTATTTTTTGTCCTTTGTTCACCTTAGCACTAAAGTCCTTGATAATAATTTTATCTGGAGTATAACCAAATTGAACATTTTTAAATTCTACATTTCCTTCAAGCTTATCTGTGGATATGGGATTGTCTGTGGAAGCTTCCTCTTCTTTGGCTTCCAGGAATTCAAAGACCCTTTCCGCAGCGGCTGCTGTGGACTGAAACATATTAGCAACTTGAGACAATTGAATAATTGGCTGGGTAAAATTACGGATATATTGGAAAAAGGATTGAATCTGACCAATTTGTATCCTACCTTTTATGGTGAGAAAACCACCGAGGATTGCCACACCTACATATCCTAGATTTCCTACAAACTGCATAATGGGATGCATCATGCCAGAGAAAAACTGGGATTTCCATGCAGTTTCATAGAGTTTTTGGTTATGCTCATTGAATTCCTTAATTACTTCATCTTCCTTGTTGAATACCTTAACGATAGTATGGCCTCCATAAACTTCTTCTACTTGGCCATTGACATCCCCCAGATATTCTTGTTGTTGAACAAAATACTTTTGTGATTTTTTAATAACCTTTCCCATAATTAGCATAGAAATCGGCATAATCAGTAAAGCAAGCAAGGTCATAGAGACACTGATGCGTAGCATCATGATAAGGACACCTATGATTGATACCACGGAGGTAATTAATTGGGTCAAACTTTGGTTTAGACTTTGACCTAGGGTATCCAAATCGTTGGTGACTCTAGAAAGAATTTCTCCGTGAGTCATTTGATCAAAATAGTTCATGGGCAAACGATGGATTTTTTCTGAAATACTTTTCCTAAATTGGTAGGTAACCTTTTGGGATATGCTTGTAGTTATAAACCCTTGAATTAAGGAAAATACGGTGCTGGCGCTATAAAGGAGTATCAAGGTAAGGATAATCTTACCTAGTTTTTTAAAATCAATACCCGATCCACCACCGATTTTATTCATTAAGCCCTCTACAATTAAAGTTGTGGCATTTCCGAAGATGGTAGGTCCAATAATGGTAAATATGGTACTGCCAATGGCAAAGAGAAAAGTAATTACAAAACCTATCCTATATTTGGAGAGGCTGCCCATAAGTTTTTTCATGGTTCCTTTAAAGTCCTTTGCCTTTTCCACTGGACGACCCATAGGTCCTCCAGGACCATGTTGTTTGGAAACCGTAGACCTTTTTTTAGGACGGGAAATGGCTTTTTCCTTATTATGTGCTTTATTACTCATACTCCAGTTCCTCCTTTGATAATTGAGAAGATGCTATTTGCCGATATACTTCGCATCCTGCTAACAGATCCTTATGGGTTCCTTTTCCGACAATTTTGCCATTATCTAAAACAAGAATTTGTTCTGCATGCATAATGGTGCTTATTCTTTGGGCGACAATGATAATGCATTTATCAGATAATTCTTCTTTTAAGGTTTTTCTTAGAGTAGCATCGGTTTTGTAATCCAAGGCAGAAAAGCTATCATCAAAAATAAAGATATCAGGAGCTTTGGCAATGGCTCTAGCAATGGATAATCGTTGCTTTTGACCACCAGAGACATTGGTTCCACCTTGTGAGATAGGAGACTCATAGCCTTCTGGCTTGGCTTCGATAAATTCTAAAGCCTGAGCTATTCTGGCAGCTCGAATAACTTCCTTTTCCGATGCATTTTCTTTACCAAATTTGATGTTGGATTCGATGGTTCCAGTGAATAGTACACCTTTTTGCGGAACGAAGCCCAATCGTTCCCTTAAGGTATGTTGCTTTATTTTACGAATATCCGTACCATCCAAAAGGATTTTTCCCTTTGTTACATCATAGAAACGGGGAATCAGGTTAATTAATGTGGATTTACCACTGCCGGTACTACCAATGATTGCTGTGGTTTCCCCTGGCTTTGCAACAAAACTAATATCGGATAAAACATCTTCATCCGCATTGGGATATCGGAAAGATACATTATGAAATTCAATCCTTCCTTCTCTTTTCATAGTGAAAGATTCCTCGGTCTTAGGATCTTGGATGGAGCTTTCTACGGATAAAACCTCACCCAGTCGTCTAGCGGAAACACCAGCTCTAGGTAAAATGATTGAAATCATGGTAAGCATTAAAAACGACATAATAATTTGCATGGTGTATTGGATAAATGCCACCATGTCACCCACTTGCATGGTTCCTTGATCAATTCGATCAGCACCAACCCAGACGATTAAGAGGGAGATTAAATTCATAATAAACATAAGGGAAGGCATCAAAAAGGTCATAACGCGATTTACAAAAAGGCTGTTTTTTGTTAAATCGATATTTGCTTCCTCAAAACGCTTTTTCTCATGGTCTTCGGTACTGAAAGCACGTATGACCGGAAGTCCAGTTAAGATCTCCCTCATTACCAAATTAATCCGATCAACTAGTTTTTGCATCCGTCTAAACTTAGGCAGGGAAATGATTAATAGTAGGATGATTAATATAAAAATAGTTACAACCCCTGCTGTGATAATCCAGGTCATAGAGGAATTTGTGTTTAAGACCTTAAAAATTCCTCCCACAGCTAGGATAGGGGCGTAGATTACGATACGAATCATCATGATTATTAACATCTGGACTTGTTGCACATCGTTGGTGCTTCTGGTAATTAAGGATGCTGTGGAGAATTTATCCATCTCTGTATTGGAAAAGGATAGGACTTTCTGGAATACATCACTTCGAATATCACGGCTTAGTTTTGCCCCAATCTTTGCGGATAGCAAAGTAACTAATATGGAGGCTATCATTGCTAATAAAGCTAGCCCTAACATTTTAGCACCGGTAATTAAAATATATCTGGTTTGAATTTTTGAAAGATTAATTCCGATTCTTTCATATTCTGCCTTAATATACGCAGAGACGGATTGGGATAAAAGCATTTCTGGCATCTGAGACATCTTATCCTTCATGGAGGTCAGAAATTCCTTTCTGGCTTCCTCAGGAAGCGAGGAAATAAAGGTATAGAAATCTCCCCCCATGGTCTCCAATTCTGCAGGAAATAGGGATGGTTGACCTTCCACCTCCATATCAAGCTGGTCATAATTGTCTATGATCAGTAGGGTTGTCATGGGCAAGGAAAGAATTGCTGATATTTCATCTTCTTGCTCACCATCCCAGAGATATAGTCCTTCCTCAGATAAGGTGGGATATGTATTTAAATAAGCATTCCATTCCTTTTCCGAATTCTTGGACTTATCCAAAAGGGAAAAATGGTTGAAAATAATATCTTGCTCCCAAGGTTCAATAAATAAAGTGATTTTCTCCAATTCACTTTTGCCTATCACCTCTGGAACAGTATAATCGATACCACCCTTAATAATACCAATATTAATAATATCTGAGGTATAGGAAGGGAGGGAAAGATCACTATTTGCCTGAATAATTAGTAGGATTGTAACAAAAAGGACGGCTACAACCGATTTTTTTAAATGTTTTAGTAGCTTGAGCATAGGTTTTCCTTTCTTTTGATAAGTATTGCATAGGATGCATTATATCAAAACAGTCTCCTAGTGGATGAAATTTCTACTAAGATGATAAATCAATCATTGCAGTCGGCCTTGTAAAGTTTTCAGTAGAGCATCATTGTCTTCTGGTGTCATAAAGCAAAAACGAATAAATTTGTCATTTAAAAATGGGAAGGTAGAACAATCACGAATCATGAAGCCTTTTTGAATGGCTGCTTCAAATAGATCCATAGAGCTTACCTCTTCCTTTCGTATTTTAATTAAAACAAAATTAGCAATTGGTTTATAGTACTTTATGTTCTTCCAAGAGTCAAGGATTTTGCAGACTCTATCTCTTTCTTTTGTAACGAGTCTTCTAGTTTCTGTGATATAGTCTTTATCTGTAAACATAATTTCCCCGGCGATTGCCGCAAGGCTATTAATGGTCCAAGGATTCTTACGACGATTCATTTCTTTTATCAAATCATTATTGCCACAGATAGCATAACCTAATCGTAGTCCCGGTGCGGCATAGAATTTGGAAATACCCCTTAAAATAATGATGTTATCGTAGGTAGATGCTAGAGGAACCGATGTGATAGTATTAAAATCCTCTGCAAATTCTACATAGGTTTCATCTACCATGACATAAATTCCTTTTTCTTTACAGATATCTAGGATTTTAGCCATATCATTTCTGCTTATGGCTGAGGAAGTAGGATTGTTGGGATTACATATCACCAAAAGATCCACATCAGGAGTTAAATCCTGTCCTAAGGCGGCAAGATCCAAGGTAAAATCTTTTTTTTCCTTTAATTGATGATAGAGGGCAGATCCTCCTCCTAAGGTTACTTCTCTTTCATACTCCGAATAGGTTGGTCCTAGGATTAAGGCCTTTTTAGGATTCATAATCTGAATGAATAAGGAGATTAATTCGGTAGAACCATTTCCTACAATGATATTTTCAAAATCGGTTTGAACATAGTCAGCAATACATTTTCGGAGGGAGCTATATTCCCGGTCAGGATAGGTCATAATGGCGTCAATTCGGTCTGCCAAGGTGGTTTTTAGTTTCGGAGAAATCCCCAGGGGATTTACATTTGCTGCAAAACTGATGATATCCTCCTTTTTAATTCCATATATTTCTTCTATTTTTTCTATATCACTTCCGTGAAAATGTTCGGATTTTCTTTTCATAGTAACTCCTTTCTGATATTTCCAATGGTCTTATAAATACATCGCAGGGTTTCCTGCTTGGTAAAACCAGTCTTGTCATATTTTCCCGATAAATACTGGATTTTTTTTTTGTATTGTTTTATAATTATAAGCATAGTTTATGGAAAATGCAATGTTTTACCATGGGGTGATAAATTGAAGGAAAAAGCCAAGGTTTTTTCAAATGGGATTTTTGATTATGAACAGCCTTTTATTTGTCTTTCGGAAGAGAAAATAAATATAAAGGTGGAAGTCGGTAAAGTATATGAGGGTAGTTTTACCATTACGAATCATGCTAATTTACCGATGAAGGGCTATTTATTTTCTTCTGATACCAGGTTAACATTACAGAATAATTATTTTGAAGGAATTGAAAATATTATTACATATCAATATAAGGCTTCTTATGGTGAACCGACCTCAGAGCCCATTGAGGGTGAAATCACCATAGTCAGTGATTGTGGCGAGGAGGTATTACCTTTCTCTGTATCTATCGAAGTACCCTATTGTATGACTAGTCTAGGGAAAATCAGGGATTTGAATGAATTTGCAGACCTAGCACGAATGGATTGGGTAGAAGCCAAAAAAGTCTTTCGCAGTAGGGACTTTGAAGATGTTTTTTTAAAAGACAATGAAGAATATATCCTATGTTATCGTTCTCTATTAAAAAGTATTTCCATCAGTCAGGCTCTGGAAGAGTTTCTTATCATTACCCGTAAAAAACCAGCAATCCAACTTAGTATAGATAAATCAACTTTGGAGTATACCATTACCGGGGAAAGCTTCATGGATAAGATTAGCCTGAAAAAAGACCATTGGGGCTATGCTGAGATAAGAGTTAGTACAGATGCTCCTTTTATTCAATTGGAACAAAAATTCGTTTGGGCGGACCGCTTTATTGGAAATAGCCATCAGATATCATTTTTGATTGATGCAGCCAAGTTAAGAACGGGTAACAATTATGGGAGAATTTATATAAAAACGGTCCATCAGACTCTGACTGTGAATCTAGTATGCATATATGACAATCATAAGGAAGAATCGGACAGGACAAAATTACGTAATATTTCCATAGTACTTACTAGGAATTATCTAAAATTTCGTCTCAATCGGATTAATCGAAATGAGTATATAGAAAAGACCAATAAAGCCTTGCGAAATCTATCGGAGGAAGATAAGATTTTGCATACCCTAATGAGAATCCATATAGAACTCATTTCTGGAAATAATAATTCCGCAGGTGAATTGCTGGAAGAACTGGCCAAAGAGGAGATTAACCTGCGAAAGAATCATATCATGGAGTATTGTGCCTATTTGTACCTAAAATCTCTCTTTTATAAAGAGGATAGTACTACAAAAAGTTATGCTCAAATGATACGTAAACTCTATGAAAATGGCTATTATGATTGGAAAATACTTTGGTTCCTTCTTTATTTAGATAAAAGATATGAGAATCAAGGTGCGAATCGATTGGCTGACATTAAGGAGCAATTTGAACTGGGATGTCGGAGTCCCATCATGTATTATGAAGCTATTTTTACATATATAGAAGAACCATATTTACTACGGGAATTAGGTAATTTTGAATTACAAGTATTAAATTTTGGTATCAAGAATCAGATCGTCTCCAGGGAGTTAATGAATCAATATACCTATCTGGCGGGCAAGAGAAAGACTTTTCATCCCCTCATCTATAAGGGCTTGGTGAATTTATATAGGGAAAGCAAATCCAATGCAGTTTTATCCGCCATTTGTAGTATGTTAATTAAAGGTTTTAAAAGAAAGAAAAAATATTTTTATTGGTTTGACCTAGGGGTTAAAGAGCAACTAAGAATTACAGAATTATATGAATATTATATCTATACTGCGGATGATGGTCTTACAGAACCATTGGCAGAACCTGCCCTCCTTTATTTTATCTACAATAGTAGTTTAAATGATCAGAAAAAAGCATTTTTATATGCTAATATTATTAAAAATAAGGACAGGTTAGATAACATATATCGAACCTATTATAAGAAAATGGAATTGTTTGCTGAAAAGCAACTGGAAGCCCATCATATCAATCAGGATCTTGCGATTTTGTATCAAGAATTTATGGACAAGAAGAAGGGCGATTTGATGGAGCACTTGCCCTATGTCTTGTACAAACATGAAATAAGATGCAATAATACCAATATTGTTGGAGTTGTCGTCCTACACAAAGAAAATGCTGTGGAAGACTATCAGCCCATGAATGATGGAATTGCTGTGGTGGATATCTATACAGATGATGCTTTAATCTTCTTGGTAGATAGCAATGGGAATCGTTATCGTAACACAATAAGTTACGAAATGATATCCTATTTTCCCAGGGGCAAATATGATTACTTATGCTTAGAACACAGTAACCACCCGATGTTACTAACACATTTGTTCCATCATATCCATAGCAATCGCATCGTAAATGAAAAGGATTTATTTATTCGACATCAGGCACTAGAATTAAAGAATTTACAGCAAGGCTATCGTTTTGACTGTATTTATTCCTTGATTGATTTTTATTATGAGAATTTTGATGAGGCAAGGCTGGATTTTTACTTAGAGGAAGTCGACCTTTCCATGGCCAAACAAAAAGAGAGAGTAAAGCTGATGGAATATCTAGCCAAGAGAAGCCGATACGATAAATTATTGCAAGGAATTTCCCTCTATGGTTTCGAACTATTAAGCATCAACCATTTGGTGAGACTGTGCTCTAGGTGGCTATATAGCCATGGAGAGAAGGAAGAGAACAATATAATGGTTTCCCTATGCCACTATTGTTTTACTCAGGGGAAATACGACGAAAGAATTTTAAACTATCTAGTACTTTATTTTAAAGGATCTAGCAGCCAGATGACCCATTTATGGAAACAGGCCAAAGCTTTTTCCATACCCACAGGGGAACTGGAAGAACGATTATTATACCAGATCCTCTATACCCAGCAACTCGACCATGATAGTTTTGATATATTTCTTTCATATTATGAAGGAGTTGCAAACCATGAACTAGTCAGGGCATTTTTATCTTTTTCTGCCTATCGATATCTGGTTCATGATCAAAGAATAGCGGATCAACTATTTCCGATTATGAGGCATGAGATTTTATATGAGGAAAATGAAATCTGTCTCTTGGCATGGATGAAATACTCATCCGATAAGAGGGATATTTCAGAAATGGATGCGGATTATATTAGTTATCATATGGATCGGCTGATAAAAATTGGAATCATCTTGCCCTTCTTTCAAAAGTTTAAGGAAAGGATTTCAGTATCCAAGGAGTTAGAGGACAAATTTTTCGTAGAATATAAAGCCAATCCCAACAATCCGGTTTATATTCATTATCGGATACTTAAAAATGATGGGACTGGGGAGTTCAAATCCGAACTTATGCCCAATCTTTATCTAGGAATTCGTGTGAAGGGTTTTATTCTATTCTATCATGAGACCTTAGAATATTATATCACGGAAGAAATCGATGGAAGGGTAGAAAGTACGGAAAAGAAACAGTATCGCTATGATATTACTATGGAAAATGATGAGGAATCCCAATGGAATCAAATCAACCAAATGTTGAGGGCAATGGAAAAGAATAGGGATGAGGATTTGCTTGATTTGATGAAACAATATGCCCGTGCGGATTATAAATATTCAAAATGTTTTCAACCAATTAAAGAAAATCAGTGGTACTAACTTTATGGGGAGATTGCTTGGGAAACTCATGGTTTTTTTGTGGAACTGTGGAATAAGTAGGGTAGAATCAGGGAAAAGGTTCCTTAAATAGGAAGGGGAGGCGGATGGAAGGAAAGAAAAAGATAATCATAGGTTATGATTTATGTGAAGATTTTTCTCAAATTAGCTGTTATAGCTATAAAACTTTTGAGCCGATTCCCATAAGCCAAGACGAGAATGAAGAATATGAAATGATTCCCACGGTACTATGTTTGCATAGAGAAAGGAATCAATGGCTCTATGGCAGTGAGGCTCTGGCAGCGAGCGAAGCAGGTGAAGGAATTCTTGTAGATCATTTACTTAGCAAGCTAAAAAACAAGGAAGTAATTGAAATTTACGGCCAGAGAATGACTGGTATCACCTTGATGGAAAAATTTCTTCGTAGAACCCTTACCTTGGTTAAGAGATATTTTCCCGGACAAGCAATCACTAGCCTGGTGATTACCCTAGAAGATATGGATCCGGTGATCGTTGATGGGATTTATACGGCTCTTGCCATGTTAGGAATTGACCGAGACCGGGCATCCATCATTAGCCATGGGGATTCCTATTTGCATTATGCCTTAAACCAGGATAAGTCCTTGTGGCTGAATGATGTAGGATTATTTGATTTTACTGCAGAAGGCCTTAGTTACTATCAGATTAGTATTAATCGTAGAGCTAGGCCTATGATTGCAATGTTAAAAAAGAAAGACTTTAGTGACACCATTAATTATGAACTAGTAAAGCAGAAGCCTACAAAAATTGGCTATGTTTTTGAAAATATCGCTAATACTGTCTTGTATAAGCAAATCATATCTACTTTATACTTTACGGGAAAGGGCTTTGAGGGATCCTGGACAGAGGATACCATTAAAAGGCTATGTATTGGCAGAAGAGGCTTTCTTGGTCAAAGTTTATATACCAAGGGAGCCTGTTATGCAGCCAAGGAATTTTCCGGTGATGAGAATTTAAATGAGTTTATCCTATTAAATGAGGATATGATTCTTACTACAATTCAAGTTAGGGTTTATAGCGATGCAAAAACAAAAGAGCTAACCCTTACAGAGGCGGCCAGACCTTGGTTTGAAGTAAATGAAAGTATAGAGGTAATTCCTGATCATGAAAATCAGATGGAGATGATTTTAACCAATGTCATCTCTAGAGAAGTAATTCGTCAAAGGTTTCCTGTGGAGCATTTACCGGAACGACCCAACCGTATGACTAGGCTAAAAATCAATGTGACTTGCTTAAGAAGAGATCTAGCCAAGATAACAATTACAGATTTGGGATTTGGGGATTTGTATCCAGGAGTTGGAGTGATTGGTGAATATCGGATGGAATTAGAGTGAGTAAGTGATAGACAATAGAAAGAGATAAATAAGAGAAAAAGAAAAATAGTAAAGGTTAAACTATAGAAAGAGATCTATTATAGAAAATGATAAAGAATAGTAAAGGTTAAACTATAGAAAGATATCTATTATAGAAAATGATAAAGAATAGTAAAGGTTAAACAATAGTAAGAGATAAACAATAGAGAAAGTTAAAAAAATAGGAAAGAATAGAAAATGACAAACATAAGAAAACGATAAACAGCAGAAAACGATAAACAGCAGAAAACGATAAACATCAGAAAGCGAGGGGGGATGACATGGGAAAACTGATTTTATGCAGTGGTTGTCGGGCGAATCGGCCCTATATATTTACCACAACGGATATTCGTATATTTTCCATGGAGGAACTTTGCTATTACATATATAATTATATATATATCATTGATGAGCATACCTTCAGTGATTCCCTTATTGACTGGATTGGATCTGAATTAAAACTTACGGAGCGGGCTGCTAAGTTATCCTGGTTGAAGAAAAATAAAGCAGACCTTAAAACTATGGTAACTGCCATCCTTTGTAGTGCTGACTATTACACAGAACAAGAAATCAAGAGTTTACTCATCAGCTTGGATCGTATCATTGGTATGCCAGCAATCATGCGACAGGTAGTGAAAGCCAATAGTTATTTAAAGAAAAAGCTATATTCCGAGGCGGAAAAAGAATATATGAATATTTTAGCTTTGGAATCAATCACGGATTTGAAGCCAGAAGAGTATGGAGATTTATTACATAACCTTGCGGTCGCTAAGGTGCATACCGCTGGACTTAGTAAGGCTTCTGAAATCTTTTTAAGAGCCTATTCCAGCAATCATAGATTGGAAAGTTTGTTGCAGTATTTATACACCATTGGACTTAGTAATAATAGGGCTCTTTTAATGGAAAAACTAGAAGAGTATCAAGTGGATGAGGATAGTTGTCAGAGGATTTTAACATATCTGGAACAATTAGATATAGAGGCTCAAGAGAGTTTAGACATGAAAAAAATCATACATTTGGAAAATTTAAAAGCCATGGGATCGTATAAAGAGTATGAATATCGTGCGTGGGAACTTCTAGAGTCCTGGAAAGGGAAATTACGAAACTAAGTGAAGAGAATGGTTGAGAGGTAATCAAATGGGATTGTTTGGATTGTTTGCTTCCAAGAAAAAGGGTAAGCAAGAGAATGGGAAACCGATAGTTAAAAGTCAAAGAGATTTAAAAAAATCCGAAACGATTTATGTAAAATTTTCTTCTAACAAAGAAAGAATTTTATATATCAAGGATCATTGTGAGATGATATCCGAATACGACCGACAAATAGAGGAAGCAAAGATGGAATATCAGGCTGTTACCTCATATCTTACGGATATGCAGAAAATCACCATGATACCAGAGGTTCAGCGAGATGTAATTGAAGAGGCTGCAAAAAAAATCATTCAACTTACCGAAGAAAGAAGTAAGTTTCAGAAAAAAAATATGACGATTTCAGATAAACAATATCGTTTATTGGAAGGTCATGAGCTACAAATACCCAGAGAACTTACCGCCATTAAGGAAAGTGAAGAATATCAAGGAACGATTCAAAAAGATATGGAACATCTGGAAGAAGAAAAGATAGCTCTTGAACAACAAGAAGAGGATGTGATAAGCAAGCAGTCTTTTCTGAAAGGCTTTGCCATTACCATTACCCTTGTAATAGTAGTTCTTTTTGCTTTATTTGCTTTAATTAATTACTATACAGATTCCATTTTAACATTACCATTTTTATTGACGGTTTTGATGGGGATGGCCTGTGCATTATATATCACCATGGAAGCTAGAAGGAATCAAGGGGATTATCAATTAATACAAAGGAAGCAAAATAGGCAGATTATGCTTATGAATAAGGTAACAATTAAAGCTGTAAATAATCAAAACTATCTGGATTATATGTATAACAAATATATGGTGGAAAATTACAAGCAATTAAAGGAAAACTGGGAAGAATATATCCAGATCAAGGAAGAAGCAAAAAAATATGAGAGTAATACAAGGCTATTGGAGTATTATAATAATGAATTAATTAAGGAATTAAAAAAATTCCAAATTGTTGATGCGGAAATCTGGATTTATCAGCCTAGCGCTATCATTGATCCCAGAGAAATGGTGGAAGTAAGGCATCGATTAAATGTGCGCAGGCAGAAGTTAAGGGAACGCATGGATATGATTTCAAAGCAAAAAGAGGAGGCGGCTTCCACCATCCAAGCTATCATAGAAACTTATCCTGAATGCAAAGAAGATGCCTATTATTTGCTTAATCAATATAAAATCGAATTTGATTTATTTGAAAAGCCCTTGACAGAATAAAAATTATTGCATAGTATATAAATAATATTTTATTTTAAATATGATAAATGTGTCGATGGAGAGGAGTAGATAAGCTAGCTTATCAGAGAGGATCATTCAGCGGCTGAAAGATGATCTAAAGTGAACTTATTGAAGGTAGCTCCGGAACAGCAGTTCTGAAACCGTAAGGCGTGTAGGAATTGCCGGGATGTCCCGTTATAGACAGTAAAGATGACTTGATACCATGTAGAATGGGAAGCGGTCATGAATAAAGGTGGTACCACGGCTCTTCGTCCTTTGCGGCGTAGAGTCTTTTTTATTTCATAGAACTTAGTGTCAAAAGCCTAATATGAATATGGATAGATTTCAGTTTAAAAAAGACTTTTGACTTTTAATATAGGAAGTCTTAGAACTTGCTATGAAATGAAAGACCTTATACATGTAGATGAATTTGGAAAAAGAAGAGAAGGGATGATTTTATGAATAAGGAATTGGCTAAGACCTATGATCCGAAGGACATAGAAGAAAGATTGTATCAAAAATGGTTGGATCATAAATATTTTCATGCCGAAGTAGATAAAAGTAAGAAACCATTTACCATTGTGATCCCCCCGCCAAATATTACGGGTCAATTGCATATGGGTCATGCACTAGATAATACTTTGCAGGATATCTTGATTCGTTTTAAGAAAATGCAGGGCTATAATACCCTTTGGCAACCGGGAACGGACCATGCCAG
>DUNZ01000068.1 GCA_012839085.1 Clostridiales bacterium | reverse complement strand
TTTTCTTATATCTAATTTATTGCTATTTTCTTTACTTTAATTCATGATTTGTTTTTTCTGTAAGCAATATTTCTTTACGATCTTTCATCCCTATACCCAGACCTTTATTCCGTAGTGCTTACAATTTTTATCCTTTTACACAATAAATATTTGCTCCTTGGCTATCGCTTGCAATCGAACTGGGCTTTTCCCTGTTAAGGCTATACTTCTTGCATCTGGCTGAGAAGCCCCTACATAGATAGAGTACTCACCCGCTTCTACCACACGCTTGCCCTCTTGATTGGCCAAGCTAAAAGCTTTTAAAGGAAGGAAAAGACTAAGCTCCTTCTCTTCTCCCGGTTGTAATTCTACTTTACTAAAAGCTTTCAACTGTGGATTGGGGGTTCCATCTCTTTCTGCTTTTACGTAAACTTGAATGGTCTCTCTTCCCATCCTAGTTCCCTCATTGGATATTTTTAAATTTACCCTTATCCCTTGATCTGTAATCTTATCATTATCAATTCTTACATCGTTAATAGTAAATTCCGTATAGGACAGTCCAAAACCGAAGGGATACAAGGCTTCATTTTTCATATAACGATAGGTTCGATTCTCCATGGAATACTCCGTGAAATCAGGAAGCTCTTCTACTGTTTTATAAAAGGTAACTGGTAGCTTCGCCTCTGGTGAATACTCACCAAACAGAAGCTCTGCTATAGCTTTACCACCCTGAGCACCAGGATACCAAGCTTGAATAATTGCAGGAAGATGCTCATCAGCCCAATTTACAGCCAAGGCACTACCAGATAACAATACCAGCACCGCTGGCTTCCCACTTTCATAAATGGTTTTCAGTACTTCTTCTTGCAAGCCAGGTAGATTCAGATTCGGTTTGTCACCACTAGCATAATGGTTGCCCTCATCTCCTTCTTCTCCCTCTAATCCAGGATCCAAGCCCATACATGCTATTACAAGATCACTATTTTCACATACTGCCTTTACCTCAGAGATTCGGTCGTTGCGCCATCCTAAGGGTTCCACTTTATCTTTATATAAATGACAACCTTCCGAATAAAACACCCGAACGTCCTCTCCCAAATAGTCTTGAAGTCCTTCCAGAACCGTTATATATCGGGATGAGGTTCCTTCATAATTTCCAACCAATGCTCTTCGATTATTTGCATTGGGGCCAATGATTCCAATTGATTTAAGTTTATTTTTGTCCAGTGGTAATAGGTTTCCTTCATTCTTAAGAAGTACAATGGTTTTTCTGGCAGCATCTAGATTTTTCAATCTCATTTCTTTCGAATCCACAAGATCATAAGATAATACATGATATGGAACCTTGGTTGGCTCATCAAATAAGCCTAACTTCATACGAGTAACATAGAGTCTTTCCACTGCAGTGGTTACCTGTTCTTCCGTAACAAGGCCCTTATTTACAGCCTCTAAAAGATACAAGAATATGTTCCCACAATTTAAGTCACAACCCATATTCACTGCCAAAGCCACGGACTCTAAGGGTCCATCCGTTACATGATGGTGCATATGAAAATCTTTTACCGCCCAGCAATCCGATACAACATGTCCGTCAAAGCCCCATTGATCTCTTAAGACATCCTTTAATAAATATTTACTACCGCAACAGGGTTCATCATTGGTTCGATTGTAGGCTCCCATCACTGCTTCCACTTTTGCTTCTTTTACACAAGCCTCAAAGGCTGGCAAATAAGTCTCTGCCATATCCTGTTCGCTTACTTTAGCATTAAAACTATGTCTGACATCCTCAGGTCCAGAATGAACAGCAAAATGTTTTGCACATGCTGCAGCCTTTAAGTAATTCTCATCCTTCCCTTGCAATCCATGAATAAAGCGAACTGCTAATCTTGATGTAAGATAGGGATCTTCGCCATAGGTTTCATGACCTCTACCCCATCTAGGATCACGGAAAATATTCACATTGGGAGACCAAAAGGTTAAACCTTTATAGATATCTGTGTCATTAAATTTTTGTTGAATATTGAATTTAGCCCTTCCTTCTGTTGCAATGGCATCCCCAATACTTTCAAGGAGTTCTTCATCAAAACTTGCTGCCAATCCAATGGCCTGGGGGAAAACTGTTGCCACTCCCGCTCTAGCGACACCATGTAGCGCTTCATTCCACCAATTATATCCTTTGATGCCTAGCCTTTCGATTGCTGGTGCACTATGTAGCATTTGAAGGCATTTCTCCTCCAAGGTCATTTTCCCAACAAGTTCTTTTGCTCTAGCTTTGTACTCTTTTAATTTTACTTCATTTTTATTAAGTTCTTTTTTCATCTCTACCTCACAAATCATTTAAAATTTCTGAACAAGAAAAGACAATATTATTATAGCATACACCAGTAAAAATTCCCATTGCTTTCATCGATTATAAATACTATTCCGTACAAATATTAGGAAAAACTTTCTGACCTTTTTGCATAAGATATAATAAAGTATTCAGATAAATTTTCTATTGTTACCAAAATTATAAAGTAATGACAATAGAAAAATGTAATGAAAAAGTTGAGGTGATATTCATAGAGAATCTTTGGTATTATGAACCCTTATTTTTTGAAGAAGATTCTTTCGTGTTCCATAAAGCTCTTAGGTGCTATAAAGATCCATACTTCTATTATCCCTTGGCTGTATCCAAAACCCTTCAATGCGGAGCAAAATATCGTTTTCTTTGTATTGCATACTCAGAACTTTCGGAAAGAAAGTCATCCCATTTTGCCTGCATCGAAATTTATCAGCCATTACAAGGCAAGCCATATGTAACACGGGTACATAAGATGAATTTCGACCCTGTATATTGAGTGTTTTATTGTTTCAAAAGCAAATCACAGTACATAAGAAAATAATTTCAAATAAAACGGAACCTACTGGCATTTTAACTTGCTATAGGTTCCGGATTATATTTGTTTATTTATATTTGTTTTTTTATATTTACCTTAATATTTGCTTTAATTATTTTTATATTTACTTTAATTAATTCAGATAATTCTTTTCAATAAATTTTGCAGCCTTCCTTACCATCTTTTGTTGTGATGCTCTCACTTCATTGGTATTATGGGTACGGCTATTTTTAAAATGAAGATC
>DUNZ01000067.1 GCA_012839085.1 Clostridiales bacterium | reverse complement strand
CTGCCTGTGCAGCGGCAAGTCTTGCAATCGGTACACGGAATGGTGAACAGGATACATAGGATAATCCTACCTTATGACAGAATTCAACTGTTGAAGGATCTCCACCATGTTCGCCACAGATACCAAGCTTGATGTCAGGTCTTGTCTTGCGACCTCTTTCTACTGCCATTTGAACTAATTGGCCAACACCGTTCTGATCAAGTCTTGCAAATGGATCTGACTCGTAAATCTTACTCTTGTAGTAAGATTCTAAGAATTTACCTGCATCATCACGGGAGAAGCCGAAGGTCATCTGTGTTAAGTCGTTGGTACCGAAGGAGAAGAATTCAGCTTCTTCAGCAATTTCGTCAGCCAATAATGCTGCACGAGGGATTTCGATCATGGTACCGATTTGGTACTTGATGTCGGAACCTTTTTCCTTCTTAACAGCTTCTGCTGTTTCAACAACGACATCTTTAACAAATTGTAACTCTTTCTTTTCTCCTACTAATGGAATCATGATTTCAGGAACAATATCGTATCCTTTTTCATTCTTAACTTCAATTGCCGCTTCCATAACTGCTCTAGTCTGCATTTTCGCAATTTCTGGATAGGTTACAGCTAGACGACAACCTCTGTGTCCCATCATAGGGTTGAACTCATGTAAGGATTCACAAGTTGCTTTTACTTCTTCTACGCTTAGACCCATATCTTTTGCAAGTGCTGCGATATCTTCTTCATTGGTAGGTACAAACTCATGAAGAGGTGGATCTAAGAAACGAATTGTAACAGGTCTTCCTTCCATTACTTCATAAAGAGCCTTGAAATCGCCCTTCTGGAAAGGTATTAATTCATTTAATGCCGCTTCTCTTTCTTCCACAGTCTTGCTAAGAATCATTTTTCTAATCTTAGGAATTCTGTCCGCTTCAAAGAACATATGCTCTGTACGGCAAAGACCGATACCTTCTGCACCAAACTTAATTGCATTGGCTGCATCTACTGGACTATCTGCATTTGTTCTAACCTTTAAGGTTCTAATTTCATCAGCCCAGTCCATAATTCTTTGGAAATTACCACTGATGGATGCTTCTACCGTAGGAATGTCTCCAAGATAGATATTACCTGTAGTACCATCTAAGGAAATGTAATCTCCTTCTTTTATTGTATGTCCTGCTAAAGTAAAGTATTTTTCTTCTTCATTAATCTTTATGTCACCGCAACCAGATACACAGCAAGTACCCATACCACGAGCAACTACAGCTGCATGGGATGTCATACCACCACGTACTGTTAAGATACCTTGAGCAGCATGCATTCCTTCAATATCTTCTGGAGATGTCTCAAGACGAACTAAGATAACTCTTTCTCCAGCATCATTATGATTTTTTGCATCTTCTGCAGTAAAGTATACTCTACCTGCAGCTGCACCAGGAGAAGCAGGTAATGCACTACCAATTGGTGTTGCAGCTTTTAAAGCTTTTTCATCAAAAGCTGGATGTAGCAACTGATCTAGTGATTTTGCATCAATTCTAGCAATTGCCTCTTCCTTTGTAATCATACCTTCATCTACTAAATCACAAGCGATTTGTAAAGCTGCAGTTGCAGTTCTTTTACCACTACGTGTTTGTAGGAAGTATAGTTTTTTATCTTCAATTGTGAATTCCATATCCTGCATATCCTTGTAGTGTTTCTCTAACAAGGTTGCAATTCTCATGAATTCTTCATATACCTCAGGCATATCCTCTTCCAATTTAGAAATAGGAAGTGGAGTTCTAATACCAGCAACAACGTCTTCACCTTGAGCATTGATTAAGTACTCACCATAAATCTTAGCTTCACCAGTAGATGGGTTACGGGTAAATGCTACACCAGTACCTGATGTTTCACCCATATTACCAAATACCATGGCCTGAACGTTTACAGCAGTACCCCAATCTCCAGGGATGTCATTCATTCTTCTATAATAAATTGCACGAGGATTATCCCATGAACGGAATACAGCAGTAACTGCCTCGATTAACTGTTGATGAGGATCTTGAGGGAAATCAGTTCCCATCTCGGCTTTATATAAGGCTTCAAATTCTTTAATAACTTCCTTTAAATCCTCTGCAGTAAGTTCGGTGTCTAATTTTACACCCTTCTTTTCTTTAATGTCGTCCAATACTCTCTCGAATTTGGATTTTGGAATTTCCATAACAACATCAGAGAACATCTGAATAAATCTTCTATAAGAATCGTATGCGAATCTTGCATTACCAGTTTTCTTAGCAAAACCCTCCACTGCAGCATCGGTTAAACCTAAGTTAAGGATGGTATCCATCATACCAGGCATGGATGCTCTAGCACCGGAACGAACAGATACTAATAACGGATTTTCTGTATCTCCAAATTTTTTACCCTGTTCTTCCTCAAGTTTTTTCAATGCATCAAAAATCTGATCTTTAATTTCGTCTCTAATTTGTTTGCCACTATTATAATAGTCCGTACAAGCTTCCGTCGTAACAGTAAAGCCTTGGGGAATTGGTAGACCCAAATTGGTCATTTCTGCCAAGTTTGCGCCTTTGCCACCAAGAAGGTTTTTCATATCAGCTTTACCCTCTTTAAACAAATAAACCCATTTTGCCATTTTAGTGCCCTCCTAAATATTGATATTCATACTTTGACTTGATATATATTATATCAAGTCGGGTAAGCGAAACTATAAAGTTTTGCTTCGTCAAATTATTACACACCACTGGTATTTTTAGTCACCAATGTGCATTATAGCATAAATTATTAAAAATAGGAAATAGTTTTTTTCTAAAATTTAAATTTATTATCAAAATATGTCTTTAAATCTTCGATTTTTATTCTTTCTTGCTGCATCGTATCCCTATCACGTACTGTTACGGCACCATCATTTTCAGATTCAAAATCATAAGTGATACAATATGGAGTTCCTATTTCGTCCTGTCTACGATAACGTTTCCCAATATTACCGCGATCATCAAACTCACAATTATACTCCTTGATCAGATCCAAATAAATCTGTTCCGCTTGCTTGCTTAGCTTCTTTGATAAAGGTAGAACTCCGATCTTTACTGGTGCTAGCGCTGGATGGAAACGTAGAACCGTACGCATATCACCTTCTGGAGTTTCTTCTTCATCATAAGCAGCACATAAAAATGCCAAGGTTACACGATCAGCACCTAACGATGGCTCCACTACGTAAGGAATATATTTTTCCTTTTTCTCATCATCGTAGTAGCTCATATCTTCCTTTGATACATTCTGATGTTGGGTTAAATCATAATCGGTTCTGTCTGCAATTCCCCACAACTCACCCCAACCAAAGGGGAATAAATATTCAATATCTGTAGTAGCCTTTGAATAGAAGGATAACTCTGCTGCATCATGATCTCTTACTCTTAATTCTTCATCCTTGAGTCCTAGGCTCTTTAGCCAGTCAATACAAAATTGTTTCCAATAAGCAAACCATTCTAAATCAGTACCAGGTTCACAGAAGAATTCCAATTCCATTTGCTCAAATTCTCTAGTACGGAAGGTGAAATTTCCTGGTGTAATTTCATTACGAAATGATTTTCCTATCTGTCCAATCCCAAAAGGAATTTTCTTACGAGAAGTTCTTTGTACGTTTTTAAAGTTAACAAAGATACCCTGAGCCGTTTCTGGTCTTAAGTACACAACATTCTTAGCATCCTCAGTAACCCCTTGGAAAGTCTTAAACATCAGGTTGAATTGACGGATGTCAGTAAAATTATGTTTCCCACAGCTAGGACAGTTAATATTATGTTCGTCAATATACTTTTTCATTTCCTCATGGACCCAAGAATCAACAGAACCTTCTATATTAATTCCTTGCTCCATATGATAATCTTCAATAAGCTTGTCCGCACGGAAACGCTCATGACACTCTTTACAATCCATCAAAGGATCAGAGAAACCGCCCAGATGACCAGAAGCCACCCAAGTCTGAGTATTCATAAGAATGGCACAGTCCACACCCACATTTAAGGGATGTTCCTGAATGAATTTTTGCCACCAAGCTTTTTTAACATTGTTCTTTAATTCCACACCTAAGTTTCCGTAATCCCAGGTATTCGCTAGTCCACCATATATTTCGGACCCTGGATATACGAAACCCCTTGCTTTGGCTAAAGCAACTATTTTTTCCATTGTTTTTTCCATATGTTCATCCTCGCATCTATTTAATATTCTAAGCATTTGCGTAACTCAAAATGGTTGCAAACGTCTATATTATATTTTATATATTTCCCATACTTATGGTTTGAATACAATCACTGTCATATCTTCTCCCATACTTTTCACTTTGTTTTCTTCAAGTAATTGGGCATTATCAGAATAAAACATTACTTTACCATTAACAAGAATATCAAATGGTTCTTGAATCACCAAAATTTTGTACTTTTTATTTCGAAGCACTTCGGCGGTATCCGTTCTTTCTCCATCCTTGGCACGAACTAAGGTAGTAGGCAAGTCAATGGGAATGTTTTCGGCTCCACCATTGAAATAAGCAGCAGAAGTTTCATTAAAATTACAATACTGATCCATCCCAGAAAAGGATAAGACTAAAATTGCCTTTCCTTCCCTTAGCTCTAAGCTATCAATAGTAATTTTATCGCCACCTGCTTTTTTATTATAAGTGTCAACTTCTTTTTTTACAAATTCTGATAACTCCGAATAATTATAATATGTTTTATCGAAATCTTCAACGGTAGCCACTTGAAGTCCACCATTGTTTTTCGCTAGTAAGGTATTCGTTCTTATATCTTCCGCAGTAATTACAATTTCTTCTTTCTTCCTACATGCTGTGATACTGATGAATGACAAAAGGAATAGAATGCATAATATCAGTTTTTTCATCAACTGTTTCCCTCCGTTATGTTTTGGATTATGGATGCATATAATTTTAACCTTAAAGCGTTATAATTTCAACTCCAAAATCGAATCTAATTACTATTTCCGTATTTTATAATGTTTTTAACATTTCTGCTGATTTAAATTCATGATCAATATAACATTGTAAGTAACGCTTCATACAAATTTCCAATTCATTTAATACTTGACTTGTTACTTTAAAAGTATATAATTTTTCTATTTCCCTGGATATTATGTATTGCATTGTGTATAGAGTAGACGTATTGATACGAATGGAGCTCTTATCATTCATTCTACATCCACTACACAAAATCCCCCCAGTTTTGATACTAAAATAAATTGGGGAACTTAAACCACTGGCCGAAGCAAATTCACTTGCTTTTTGGTATGAATTGTTCTCACATTTGACACAATGAAATACCTGTGGAGCCATTCCATTGTAAGTCATCATCTTTAGTTCAAACACTACTTTTATTAAAGGAAATTCAATTGTTTTCTTGGTCAGAGCTCGAAGAGTCTGATAGAGTAGCTTTAAGATATCTTTTTCGTCGTTGTTCTCCTTGGACATATAATCACAAATTTCGCAAAAATACATTGCATAGCAAAAACCCTCAAAGTCCCCTCTAAGTTCTGAAAAGTAGTTTTTTATATCCGCTGAGATTACACTATAAGAACGTCTTCCCACATATAAAGTAAATTCACCAAAAGCAAGCGGTGAACTACATGCCAATAAGGCGCTATTGGGGTTTCTGGCGCCTTTGGCAAATGCAGTTATTCTACCATATTCCAATGTTAATATTACTAATCGCTTATCATACTCACCAACCGGCATGGCTGATAGTACTATTCCCCTCACTGTAGTCGACGCCGGCATTGATACCACCTTCTTCTTTACTTACCACAGCCTGAGGGTCACCATCGTATTCTTCCCTCGCGCATGCAATATAATTTAAGTAATCATCAATTTTACCTGACTTAAAAAATCGTTTCCAATACTCAAGATTCTTCATAAATGAGCCCCCTAACTTGATATTACCTTATGTTTTTTCCTTAAGTAGTTAATACTTATATCATTAGGTTTCCCATTTTATGTTCTTCTAAACTGGTTAGATAAACCAGGGCATAATTTTATTTCACTTTTCTAATAATCCTTATCATGAAATCCATAATTTTTCAGTAGAAAATCACTATCTCTCCAGTCCTTTTTTACCTTTACCCAAAGTTGGAGATTCACCTTACAGTCCAATAAGTTTTCAATTTCTAATCTGGCCTGGGATCCTATTTTTTTTAACATTCCTCCACCCTTGCCGATAATAATTCCCTTGTGGGAATCTCTCTCACAAACAATGGTAGCATGGATGTCAATGATTGAACCATTACTTCTCTCTTTCATCTGTTCAATGCTGACTGCAATCCCATGAGGTATCTCCTCATCCAGCAAACGCAATGCTTTTTCTCGAACCAGTTCCGCCACAATTTGTCGCTCTGGTTGATCGGTAATGGTATCCTCATCAAAAAACATAGGTCCTTCGGGTAAATATTGATAAATCGTGGAAAGGAGGTCACCGGTGTTTTCTCCCTTCAATGCGGACACCGGTATAATCTCTGCAAAATCTAAAATGTCCTTATAGGTAGCAATGATATTTAGTAGCTCTTCCTTTTTCACCGTATCAATTTTATTAATGACCAAGATGATTGGTGTTTTTATCTTTTGTAATTGCTCGCAAATATATTGCTCTCCAGCACCTATAAAGGTGCTTGGTTCCACAAGCCATAGAATTAAATCCACTTCTCTGAGGGTTCTTTCTGCCACACTGACCATATATTCACCCAATCGATTCTTTGCTTTATGAATTCCAGGGGTATCAAGGAAAATAATCTGCCCCCGTTCATCCGTAAAAACGGTTTGTATTCGATTTCTTGTGGTTTGTGGTTTATTTGATGTGATTGCTATTTTTTGTCCAATCAAATGATTCATTAAAGTGGATTTTCCCACATTCGGCCTCCCAATCAATGTTACAAAGCCGGATTTCTTATTCATTGCTTTCATCATGTACCTATGCCTTTCCTTCTCATCCTAATATGCTTTTTATTTTTTCTTATAATAATGTTTTTACTTCTTTAAATAAATCCTTACTTTCTAAAATCTTGCTTTCATTACCAATCACACAGATATGATCTGCATCCAGTACCGCTTTCACTGTATTGGCTAGACCTCTGATATCTTCTATGGTTACATCCAAAATTTCTGCTCTCTCCCGATTTAAGTCTTCCTCTGTAATACCAGCCAAGTACATACTTAAAGATCTTCTTCCCTTGGACTGCGGTGTTAAGGGGGCATCCAAGCTGCTGAAGGTACCAATAATATATTTGGTTATATCCCGTTCGTCTGCATCAAAGTTTTTCACATAATCTACAATTCCCTCATAAATCTCATTGGTTTCTTTTAACCCCGGATCCCGATAGGAGGTAAAATAGGCATCTCCATCCACTCCGGAGAAACCACACATGCAGCCATAAGCTCCTCCCTTTACCCGGACATTAACCCAAAGATAATCATAACTTAAAATTACCTTTAAAACTTTTAGAGCCCCTGTATAAGGATATCCTGCCGAAAGAAAATTACCAGCTCTAGCCACATACTGTACTTGCATGGCTGTCTTAAAGCCTTCGTTATAAGATACCGGTGTTAACTCCTTCTTTTCATAGGTTTCTAGTAATTTTCTATCCATTTGTCCCTTTAATCTCTCTGTCAAAAGAGAAAATGATTGTTTCAATACCTCAATTCCTTCGTCATCGGATGTGAAACTTACAAATAAATTCTCCCTAGTAAAAATCAGTTCTATTAGTTGCTTCATTCTTTCAATGGCCGTATCTGCTTTTTCATCAAAATGATCCGATAACTCTTCAAGGAATTTATAAAAAGAGATTCCTGTCGTAATATCTTTGAATAAACCATGCTTGGAATAATAGGACATTGCCCGATCTACGGCTACGGAATGTCCGGATGAGGTAAATCGCATCTGCATCTTAGACGTCATCTCATCCACGATTTCCTTTAATCTCTTCTTATCATCCAAAATCGTCTCATAGAGCATTTCGTTTATAATCCGGAAAGCATCTTCCATCTTGTCATAAAGAACCTTGGCACTAAACTCAAATACCGGAAGGTATTGATCGGTGCTACCTTTGATGGAAAAGCTTCTTACATTAGTAAAAATACCACCAGTATGGATATTAATTTCATTGGACAATTCCAGATAACTATAATTCTTTGTATTCACATAGCCTAGAACTAAGGATAATAAAGAGGTATAGGGAAGTAATTCCTGAGGAAGCTCTTTCAGGTTAAATAATAATCTGAGATAGGCAATTCCATTGGTATATAAATTATGATGAATTATCTTCACATCATTCATCTGTAATTCCTTATTAAAAAGTGGTTGGGTCTGCCTACTGATATCTTCTCTCCTCAGTAAAGGAATTCTCTCCAAATCTTCCTTACTCGATGGTGTCTCTTGGAACAGCTTAAGCCTTTTTTTCTCATCAAGTATTTTTCTAATTTCTTCTTCTGATAAACGAGCCTTATATTCTGCCAGCTCCTTGCTTAATTTCTCTTCCTTCAAGACATTAAGTCCCGGCTGAGGCTTTAATACCACTAGGGATGAATGTGGATTATACAATAGATAATCCCCAATTAATTTTTCAAAATATCCAGTTCCTATCTTCTCTTTTAAAAATGCATAGCCTGTATTATCTTTTAAATGTAGGAATGGTTTCCCATCATCATAAAGCCAGCTCGCTAAAATTCTAAGGCCATACATAAGCCCTTTGGGAAATGCTCCAAAATCCGCCTCTCTGTATCTGAACTCATAGAAATTAATTGCTGCCCGTAGGGATTTTTCATCAATTCCTTTGGCAACTAATTCTGACAAGGTATCACGGATAATCGCCATGAATTGATTCTTTTTTTCCGCTTCCGTATTTTTGGCTATAATAGTAAAAATAGGTTGCCTAATTTCATCTTCAAAACTTCCAAGGATATCTTTGCCGATTCCTGCATCTAAGAGAGCCTGTTTCACAGGTGCCCCCGGTGTCTGAAGAAGAAGATAATCTAATATCTGGAAGGAAAGTGTTAATTCTTTATTGAAAGAATCTCCAATTACCATATTGTAACTTAGATAGGTTTTATCTTCTGTTTTCTCTCCTTCTCCAACAGAATAATAAACCTCTAGTTCCCTTGTACTGGAAAATTCCTGCTGTTTTTTAATCTCTGAATTTACCTGTAATCGGTCAAAATGACTTAAATACTCCTGATCCAACCATGCTAACCTCTCGGCAAAATCCATTTTGCCATACAGATAGATATAACTATTGGATGGATGGTAATAGGTTTTATGAAAGTCGATAAATTCCTCGTAGGATAATTTAGGAATATCCTCCGGATCACCACCAGATTCTACCCCATAGGTAGTATCAGGAAACAGAGAATTCTGAATGGTTCGAAATAACATGGATTCAGGGGAAGAAAAAGCCCCCTTCATTTCATTATAAACAACACCATTATACTTTAGTTCAGCATTTTCATCCTCTAAATCATAATGCCAACCCTCTTGCATGAAAATTTCTTTTTTCTCATAAATGTTGGGATAAAGAACAGCATCCATATAAACATGCATTAGATTCTTAAAATCCTGTTCATTCACACTAGCCACTGGATAGACTGTCTTATCTGGATAGGTCATAGCATTTAAAAATGTATTCAAGGATCCTTTTGCCAACTCAACAAAGGGATCCTTAGCCGGAAAATTCTTAGAACCACATAAAACAGAATGTTCAATAATATGGGCTACTCCCGTACTATTCTTAGGGGGAGTTCGAAAACCGATGTAAAATACTTTATTATCATCTTCATTGGAAATCAAAGCCACCTTGGCTCCCGTCTTTTTATGAGTAAGAACCATGCCCAGTCCATTTAGATCTTCCAATTGTTCCTCAAACACAAGGTCATATCCAATAGGAACCTCAAATTTCATTGTATTTACCTCCATATTTTATCATCTTTACTCTTTAAAAGGTTGCAAAAGCAAAATTTCTCACAATCTTGGGATGAGAGAATCGTTTTTATCTATGTTATATATAAGTATGTTTATTAATCCTTAGTGCTTATTCATAATAACATAATTTTATTATTTTGTCATTTCTTTCATTATTAATATAGCCATTGGATAACTACAAAATATTATAAATATAGACGTTTGATAACTACAAAATATTACAAAATATAACAAAGATAAATTGACTTTTTTTATAATTTATGTTAACTTTAGACTATCATTACTATTTTATTGTAATGAATTTATTTGTTTTGTAGGAGGCTATTTTTATGAAAATCGGAACAGTAAAATGGTTCAATGCAAAAAAGGGATATGGATTTTTATCCGATGATGAGGGAAATGATATCTTTGTACATTTCTCAGCACTTCAAATGGAGGGCTTCAAATTTTTAGAAGAAGGCGACAAAGTTGAGTATGAGGTTGTAGATGGAGATAAGGGTCCTCAGGCAGCAAATGTCGTTAAGTTATAATCATTAGACTTATTGGAATTATATATGATCTTTCATATTTTAATTATAAATAAAGTTGGGTTATAACAGCAAAGGCTCTAATTCCCTATAGAATGGATTGTAAAAATCTATTTCTATACTGGACTTAGAGCCTTATCATGTTCCCATGTTTTTATTTACCTTAGTTTTAAATATTAATCCATCGGATTTTACTCGGTGCAACTATAATTTAATGTCTGAAATGTCTCATACCAGTAAAGACCATGGCAATCCCATATTCATTACATTTCTTTATAGAATCAGCGTCTCTTAAGGATCCACCTGGCTGAATAATTGCAGTGATTCCCGCCTGATGGGCAGCTTCTACACAGTCATCAAATGGAAAGAATGCATCGGAAGCTAATACCGCTCCCTGGGTTACCCCTTCTCCTATGAGTTCCTCTGCATGCTCCACTGCTTGCTTGGTCGCCCATATTCGGTTTACTTGACCAGGTCCAATCCCAAGACTTTGCTTATCCTTTGCAATCGCAATTCCGTTTGACTTCACATATTTTACAACACGCCAAGCAAACTTCAAATCTTCCATCTCTTTATCGGAAGGAGCACGGTCAGTTACCACCTGTAAGTCTTCTTCATGATACAACTTACTATCAACAGTTTGGACAATTAAACCACCATTCACCTTCTTAAGGTCGTAGGCATCCTCCTCTTGTGGTTGACTAATATTGTCTAATTGAAGGATACGAATGTTTTTCTTTATGGTTAGGATCTCTAAAGCTTCCTCTTCATAGGAAGGTGCTACGATGACTTCAAGGAAAATATTCTTCATATCCTCCGCAATTGCTTTGGTTATCTCGCGATTTGCAACCACGATTCCTCCAAAGATTGAGGTTTTATCTGCTTCATATGCCTTCTTCCAAGCCTGGTCGATATGGTCTGCACTTCCGACACCACAGGGATTACCATGTTTACAGGCAACAACTGTGGGCTCTGTAAATTCCTTTAGAAGCTCTAAGGCTCCATTGGTATCATTGATATTATTAAAGGAAAGTTCTTTACCGTTTAGCTGAACCGCCTGGGTAAGTGAACCCGGTCTCTTACCAATCTCACGATAGAAGGCGGCTTTTTGGTGAGGATTTTCCCCATAACGCATATCCTGAACTTTCTCAAAAGTCATGGTTAAAGTCTCTGGTAATTCCTTATCTTCTCTTTCTCTTCTTAGATAATCAGCAATCATAGTATCATAGGATGATGTATGCATGAAAACCTTTTGCATCAAATAAAACTTAGTGTCCAAGGAGACTTTTCCCTTCTCCTTTAATTCACTTAGAATTTTCTCATAGTCTCTTGGATCCACTACAACAGCTACATCCTGATAGTTTTTTGCTGCAGAACGTAACATGGTTGGACCGCCGATATCTATGTTTTCCACAGCTTCGGCTCTGGTTACCCCTTCCTTTAAGATCGTAGATTTAAATGGATAGAGATTTACTATGACCAAATCAATTGGTTTAATATTTAAATCCGCAATCTGTTCCATATGAGAAGGATTGCTTCTCATGGCAAGTAAACCTGCATGAACAGCGGGATGAAGTGTTTTTACTCTCCCATCCAAACACTCTGGAAATCCAGTAATGTCTGAGATTTCTGTGGCTGGTATTCCGGCATCCTTTAGTATCTTAAAGGTACCACCTGTAGAAATAATTTCAATCCCCAATGAAACCAACTCTTTAGAAAGTTCCACAATCCCTATTTTGTCCGATACACTGACCAAAGCTCTCATACTATTTCTCCTTTTCTA
Source organism: Clostridiales bacterium (assembly GCA_012839085.1). Taxonomy (GTDB): domain Bacteria; phylum Bacillota; class Clostridia; order Lachnospirales; family Lachnospiraceae; genus Mobilitalea. The sequence goes on along the minus strand of DUNZ01000067.1, from coordinate 22,881 downwards.
AACTAATTCATACCAATGGGCAAGCCAAGTTCTATCCCAGTACTTCTATAAACTCACCTTGTGGCAAAATTCATTATCATTGCCCAAAATCACTTGGCTTACCTTCCCTATTAAAATATTACACCTGACCTATTGCGAATTCAATGAATAAATACTAATAAGATTTATTGATGCTACTAATATATCTTTTTCTTGCAATCAATATTAAATTATACTATAATGCGAAGTGGACTGTAAAACTAAAATGCTATCATAGGGTAATTTTTGTTTAATATAGAATTCAATATTTTAAGGAGTTGTGATATAATGAAAAGGTTCAAGATTACTGACCTTCTTATTGGCTTCCTATTCACATTATTATTTCTATCCATATCTGTAATTATAACCATCAACTTTCGGCCATTATACTATATGGATATTGAAATATTGGATATAGAGAAGAACTCCGGATACCGTAAAGAAGAAATTTTGGCTAATTACAATGCCTTAATCGATTATTCATCACCCTTTTATCAGGGTGAATTATCATTTCCTACCTTTGAGGCTTCCGAATCGGGTATAAAACACTTCAAAGAGGTAAAAGATATTTTTACCATATTCTATATGTTGGGAGCAATTACACTGGTACTGTCCATAATAATCATACTGTATAAAAAAAAGAAGAGAGATTTTAAATATCTTTTTATTTCTTCAGTAACAGCAATTGCGCTTCCCTTAATTGTAGGACTATTGATGGCTATTGATTTTGATACCACTTTTGTGGTATTTCATAAAATATTTTTTAATAATGATGACTGGATATTTAATCCGGTTACCGATCCAGTAATCCAAATACTTCCAGCGGCATTTTTTATGCATTGTGCCATAATGATTATTGCTCTGGTTTTACTGGCTAGTTTGATTTGTTTTCTCACATACCATAGATTAAAATCCCATACTGGGATTAAATATCGAAAAACCCAAGATTTAAAATTATAAACAATCTGAACATACTTAATTAAAGGAGTAAAAAATTATGAGAAAAACCAAAATTATTTGCACCCTCGGTCCTTCTACCGACAAAGGCGATGTTTTAAAACAATTAATATTATCTGGTATGGATGTTGCTCGATTTAACTTTTCCCATGCCGATCATGAAGAACATTTGGGTCGTTTCACAAAAATAAAACAATTAAGAGAAGAATTGAATATTCCAGTAGCAACCCTTTTGGATACCAAAGGTCCTGAAATTCGCCTAGGGAATTTTAAAGATGATAAGAAAATTCAATTAAATGAAGGTCAGACCTTTACCCTTACAACCAGAGACGTTGAAGGGGATGAAACACAAGTTTCCATCAGTTACCCTAATTTGATTTATGATATTGAAGTAGGTACAACCATTCTTATTGATGATGGTTTGATTGAAATGCAAGTGATTGAAATGAATCCTACAGATATTATTTGTAAGGTAAAAAACAATGGAATCGTCTCCAGTAAAAAAGGTGTTAATGTACCTGGTATACATTTATCCATGCCTTATGTTAGTGATAAAGACCGTGATGATATCCTATTTGGTATCAAACATGGTTATGACTATATTGCAGCTTCCTTTGTTCGATCTGCACAAGATATTCTAGAAATTAAAAAAATACTAAAAAAGCACAACTCTCAGACTAAAATCATTGCTAAAATAGAGAATTATGAAGGTATCAATAATATTGATGAAATCATCAAAGTAGCAGATGGTATTATGATTGCCCGTGGAGATATGGGTGTTGAAATACCATACGAAGAAGTACCAGTTCTACAAAAAATGATTATTAAAAAAGTCTATAATAGTGGTAAACCTGTTATCACTGCTACACAAATGTTGGATTCTATGATTAAAAATCCAAGGCCAACCAGAGCAGAGACTACTGATGTGGCCAATGCAATTTACGATGGCACCAGTGCTATTATGCTATCTGGAGAAACAGCTTCTGGTAAGTATCCAGTAGAAGCCTTAAAAACCATGGTACGAATTGCAATTCGAGCAGAAGAAGATATTGATTATAAGAAGCGTTTCTATATTCGTGATGAAGTACAAAATCCTGATATCACCGATGCAATTTCCCGTGCAACGGTTACAACAGCCCATGATTTGAATGCTAAGATGATAGTGACTGTTACTACTTCCGGCAAAACAGCCCGTATGGTATCCAGATACCGTCCTGCCTGCCCGATTGTTGCTTGTACCACGGATTCTATGGTTTGCCGCCAACTAAATCTAGCATGGGGCGTGAAACCACTGCTTATCGCTGTAGAACATGATACCTTTGAATTATTTGATCATGCCATGGAAGCAGTAGAGAAGGCAGGACATATCACCCGTGGGGAATTAGCTATATTAACTGCTGGTGTACCTCTAGGTATCTCCGGAACTACCAATATCCTTAAAGTACAGATAGCTGGAAGTAAGTATTAATCAATTTACATTTTCCATTTTCTATGATAATATGGTGCTATTGTAATTTAATGGAGGAAACACATATGAAGAAGCAAAACTATATTAAATGGGATGAGTATTTTATGGGAATTGCTTTGCTTTCTACCGAACGTAGTAAAGATCCCAATACCAGCGTTGGTGCCTGTATCGTAAGTAAGGATAATAAAATCCTTTCTGTAGGCTATAATGGAATGCCGATTGGATGTTCCGATGATGAATTTCCATGGGATCGGGAAGGTAGTAACCTGGACACCAAGTATTTTTATGTGTGCCATGCTGAACTAAATGCCATATTAAATTATACCGGAACCCATATGAATGATTCAAAGATTTACACTACCCTCTTCCCTTGTAATGAATGTACCAAAGCGATTATTCAAAAGGGAATTACTGAAGTTGTGTATATGAGTGATAAGTACTCTGAGACAGATTCCGTAATAGCAGCGAAACGTATGTTGGATGCTGCTGGAGTAAAATATAGACAATATACTCCCATCGGAAGAGAAATTAAGTTGAATTTATAGTAATAAATTCAAGTCCAAAAATGTGAAATACCCTTCTTCAATTTGCACAACTGCCTAGTAACAAATAGTGATCTAGGTCGTGCTTGTGCAAATTGAAGAATTTAAGTCAAAGTTTTAAAAAGACTTTTAACACTGGAAAGAAGTTTTCTAACAAAAGCAGGTAAGTAGTAATATAATTGCTACTTACCTGCTTTGTTTATTATTGCCATATATATTTTTGCTAATATTTATTTCTTATTAATGTGTAAATTTCTTCTTAATATTTCTTTCTTTTAATGTATATTTTTCTTCTTAATATTTCTTTCTTTTAATGTATATATTTCTTCTTATATTTCTTTCTTTTAATGTAATATTTCTTCTTAATATTTTTATTTCTTATTAAGGTTTTTCTTATTATGTTTTTATATACATGTTTATACTTAAGGCCGATTCCTGTTTTAATCTTTTCTTGCCTTAAATTCGTTCAGTGTATCCATGACATCCTTCTTAAAAGAAAGCCACTCATCCTCATGCTCAACAAAATATAAGGGACACATCTTACCAGTAACATCATAATGGCGGATGATATCATCTTCATCTAAATTAAATTCATAGCTCAAGGCTGCAACTAGGAAGACTAAGGAATCATAGGTTTCTTGATTGAACTTCCCAGTTTCATCTGGGTGACAACATTCAATGGATATGGTATCCTGATTCCGATGATTGGATGCATAAGATATCTCTGTTAGGGGTATGCACTGCACAATCTCTCCTTCCAAACCGATGATATAATGGCTACTGGCATAAGTGGTCTTGGTTGCCGCAAGACTTTGGAAATAATTCCGATTATTTACTGCACTAGTGCCTGGATTTGCCGTATAATGAACCACCACACCCTTGATTTTATTTAAACTGGTCTGTGGTCTCGAATACTCATTAGGGGAAAGATAATGCTGCCGGATGATTATTCCATCGGATAATGTCTCCATAATTTCTTCCACCCTTTGATCGATAGGATTGTATTTTCTTTGTATCAGTTTGACAGAAATAAAGAGAAAAAATGCAACAATAAAGACCCCAAGGAGATGTACTATTACCATCAACCATAGATTTTTAATTTTTCTTCTTCTTTTCCATTCAGCCTTTGTTAAAATTTCCCCCATAGTCTAACAGCCTGAGCCTTCCTAACTTTGTTTTCCTTTAACATTATATATCGCAAATCTTATATTTATTATTGATATCTTTTACTCTTCTACGCTATAATTTGGAGCTTCCTTGGTAATATGAATATCATGTGGATGGCTTTCCTTTAAGGATGCTGATGTAATCTTAACAAACTTACCAGTTTCTTGTAAGGTTAAAATATTATTCGCTCCACAGTAGCCCATACCAGCTCTTAAGCCTCCAATTAATTGGAATACCGTATCCTCAACGGTTCCCTTATAAGCCACACGACCTTCTACTCCTTCCGGAACCAGTTTTTTAGCATCGGTCTGGAAGTAACGATCTTTACTACCCTTTTCCATAGCGGCAATAGAGCCCATTCCACGATATACCTTATATTTTCTTCCCTGATAAAGCTCGAAAGTTCCAGGGCTTTCGTCACAGCCTGCAAATATACTTCCCATCATACATACATTTGCCCCTGCTGCCAAGGCCTTGGTGATATCTCCAGAATATTTTATTCCACCATCAGCGATAATGGGGATTCCATAACTCTTGGCTACTGCATAGGAATCCATGATTGCAGTAATCTGTGGAACGCCAATACCTGCAACCACTCTAGTTGTACAAATAGAACCAGGACCAATACCAACTTTAACAGCATCTACCCCTGCTTCGATAAGGTCTTTTGTTGCTTCTCCCGTAGCCACATTACCAGCAATAATCTGTAAATCTGGATAAGCTTCCCTTACCATTTTAACTACCCTAAGAACATTGGCAGAATGTCCATGGGCTGTGTCAATTACAATGGCATCTACTTTTGCCTTTACTAGGGCATCCACTCGCTCTAGAATATTGTTTGTGATTCCTACTGCAGCCGCACATAGTAGTCGTCCTTGCTCATCCTTAGCGGATAAGGGATATTTAATCTGCTTCTCTATATCTTTAATGGTAATTAATCCCTTTAAATTTCCTTCATCATCAACAATTGGAAGTTTTTCTTTTCTTGCTTCGCCTAAAATTTTCTTAGCTTCTTCCAAAGTGATTCCTTCCTTGGCAGTGATTAAACCTTCTGATGTCATAGATTCCTTAATCTTTTTTGTAAAATCTGTTTCAAATTTTAGGTCACGGTTTGTAATAATACCTACTAGCTTCTTCCCATTGATAGTAATTGGAACACCAGATATTCTGTACTTTGCCATCAATTCATTGGCATCTTGTAAAGTATGTTCTGGTGACAGATAGAAAGGATCCGTAATTACTCCATTTTCAGAACGTTTTACTTTGTCAACTTCTTCTGCCTGTTCTTCAATCGACATATTTTTATGGATAACACCGATACCACCCTGTCTAGCCATGGCTATGGCCATACGGTTTTCAGTTACTGTATCCATTCCAGCACTCATGAGCGGAATGTTTAATTTTATCTTTTTTGTTAAATTCGTAGCTAAATCCACCTGGTTTGGTAAAACCTCAGAGAATGCTGGTACTAAAAGTACATCATCAAATGTAATTCCTTCACCAATAATCTGTGCCATTATTAAAATCCTCACTTTCTTTGCTTTGGAAGTTTCTTTTCTTTATCATTCTTCCACATTATAATTTTCATAAGTTATAATTTTAAAAAGTATAACGAATTAAACTTTGCTTGTCAACACGAATAAAAAAATCGTTGATTTAAGCAAGGATTTTTTTATCTTATTATTTTTTATTCTCCTAGATTAATATTGTACTACCTTTCTAGGACTCTTTTGACGGATAACACCAACCATATTTTCATCCGGCTCAAATAATATTTTCATTTTTCTATTATCCACATTAGCTATAATCACATAAGGCTTACTATCTTTTTCACCAGAAGAAAAATCTTTCAAAATTAACTGTGCATTGGAATAGTTACCTAAAGAGCTGGAATTCATCGGTGCCATGATTTCTACTTGATCAAAATCAATTCTTAATGCTGTTTTTCTTTTGGCTTTTCCCATAATCTTATCAAAATCCAGCTGTCCATCCACAAATATATATTCATACTCAACATTCAGTCTTGGAAACATGTAAATCATGATTACAATAATTGCTGCTCCAATGATCCCAAAGGCTCCTGTTAATAATAAGATTAACAAGCCTGCAATAATTCCTAACACTAGTAACAAACGGAGTCCCATGGTAGCCATGGTATCCTTTCTTTTTACTCCCGCTTCTGCATAAAGCTGATTCATACTTACCTCCTTAAACTTCTACCGTCCAGTTATGGTCGTCCTTTATCTTTCCTAATTGTATTCCTGTAATTGTATCATAAAGTCTCTGGCTAATGGGTCCTATTCCACCACCCTGGACTTTCATGATATGGTCTCCCCAACGCAATTGTCCCACCGGAGAAATAACCGCAGCTGTCCCAGTTCCAAATACCTCTTCCAAGGTATTATTTTGATAGGATTCATAGATATCATCAATGGAAATCAAACATTCCTCCGTTGGAATTCCCCATTCTTTGCATAATCTGATTGTAGTATCTCTAGTTACTCCAGGGAGGATACTTCCATTTAATTTCGGAGTTTTTATTGTACCATTTATTTTAAAGAAAATGTTCATAGCTCCTACTTCTTCTATATATTTACGGTGTACCCCATCTAGCCACAATACTTGGGAATATCCCTCATCATGGGCTTTCACCTGAGACTTTAGTGAAGCCACATAATTTCCTCCGGTCTTGGCCTCTCCAATTCCGCCTTTTACAGCCCTCACATATTCATCCTCAATCCATATTTTCACAGGATTTAATCCTTCCGGATAATAGGCACCAACCGGTGATAAAATTATAATAAATAAGTACTTATGGGATGGTCGAACACCAAGGAATGGATCCGTTGCTATCACAAATGGCCTGATATAAAGTGATGTCCCCTCTTTTGTAGGTATCCATGCTTCATCAATTTTAACGATAGCCTTTAAAGCTTGAAGAAAATCTTCTTCCGGTATTTCAGGTATACATAGTCTACGATTTGTCCGATTTGCTCTTTCAATATTTTTATCCGGCCGAAACAATAAAGTTCTTCCATCCTCTGTTTTATATGCTTTTAATCCCTCAAACATCTCCTGTCCATAGTGAAATACCATGGCTGAAGGTTCTAGTTGAAGAGGTTGATAAGGTACGATACGTGGATCGTGCCAGCCCTTGCCTTCCTCATAATCCATTAAAAACATATGATCCGTAAATATGGTACCAAATTTTAAAGGATTGTCCTTCCCCGGTAATGGTTTTGGCGTTTTTGTCTTCTCAACTCTGATATCCAGCATCTAAATCATCCTTCCTTATGTAATCGATCATGTTATAAATAAGTCCATACAACATGACAACTTTAAAGTGTTGCTTCTGATAACTTTAATCCTATAGTAGACCTCCTGTTATGATTTTTCAAGTTCTTTTTAAAGATTTTCCTTATTTTCCTATATCTTCTAGCGATTTTTTATTCAACCATGGAAATGTTAGTTTTTTCTTCTCTCATATCTACAGAAGGTATAAATCAAATCATGATAGGTCTGCTCTTCCGAATCATTCGTCATAACCCAATCTGGCCTTTGATCCAAATTGGGAAAATAAGTATCAGCCATATAGGAGTAGTCGATCTTGGTAACATGGGCAACATCACACAAAGGTAACATCTGTTCATAAATGCTAGCTCCGCCTATGACATAAATATCCTCTGACTTAAAATCCTTAACTGCTTCCAGTGCTTCTTCGATACTGTGTACCACTACTGCATCTTTCACCTGATAGTTAGGATTTGAAGTGATTACAACATTTAATCTTTGCTTTAGGGGCTTTCCTCCAGGAAAACTTTCTAAGGTTTTACGCCCCATAATAACGGCCTTATTAATCGTTTCATTTCGAAAAAATCGTTGATCCGCCGGAATTCTGACTAGTAGATCGTTCTTATATCCAATTGCCCAATTCTTATCCACTGCAACAATCATATTCATATACTGAACCCCCTTTATACAGCCACCGGAATTTTTTCTACCTTGGGGCCAAATTTATAATCCCTTAATTCAAAATCATCTACTGTAAATTTATAAAAGTCCTTTATCTCAGGATTAATCCAAAATCTTGGTGCCTCATATGTCGGACGCTTAATTAGTTCTTCGATAATAGGAATGTGCCGATCATAAATATGAGCGTCTGCAATAACATGAATGAACTCCCCTACCTCATAGCCGCAAACCTGTGCCAAGATATGCACAAGAACCGCATATTGACATACATTCCATGCATTGGCGGTTAATATATCATTGGATCTTTGATTGAGAATTGCATTTAGAACAAGATTTCCTGTAGTATTATTTTTCGTAACATTAAAGGTCATACTATATGCACATGGATATAAATTCATTTCATGAAGATCCTGATGTACATAGATATTGGTTATAATCCTTCTACTGTAAGGATTGTTTTTCAAATCATGGATTACCCGGTCAACCTGATCCATCCAACCTTCCTTGTACTTATGTTTTACACCCATTTGATACCCATAGGCCTTGCCGATGGAACCATCCTCATCTGCCCATGCATCCCATATACGACTGTTTAAGTCATGGATATTGTTTGATTTTTTCTGCCATATCCATAACAATTCATCAATACAAGAGCGAAAGGCTATTTTTCTCAAGGTTAGAATCGGAAATTCTTTTGATAAATCATAACGGTTTACCACACCAAATTTCTTTATGGTATAAGCGTAAGAACCATCTTCCCATTTTGGTCTAACCTTCTCACCTTCTGTACTGGTTCCATTTTCAAGAATATCCTTACACATATTAATAAAGACCTCATCTGCATAACTCATATACAATATAACCTCGCTTCTACTATGATTTTATCAAGGGGAAAGATCTGCGACCTTATTTCTATCCTTAATAAATTATTTTACCTTACAGCAAGAAACTAAGCAATATCAAAAACCAGATTACTAGTAGAATTAAGTCACGAACTGTATTTTCAAGGATTTTTCCTGAGAAATGCATAAAAAAGCTTGGAAGAAACTAAAAACTAGACTCTTTCCAAGCTTTTTCTATTGTTTATATTCTATAGACTTAAGGTTTGTTGATCCACAAACTTTTTAATATTGGAAGCATTCACATACTTATTTACGCTTCCTTCCTTCACCTCTACTAAGGTTGGAGCCTGCATAATACTCAATTTTCTGCTAAGCTCGGGATTTTCCTCTGCATCGATAATGGAATAAGGAACTCCCTTCAAATACTCTTGAGCAATTTTACAATTGGGACAGGTTTTTGTGGTAAACAAATATAATCCGTCATTTAAACCTGTTGTACTTTCCTTAGCTGGTGCAAATATTACACTGGGTTCTACGCTCATCATACGAGACCTACCAATGTCATAGAGCCTTCTGTTTTTATACTCTTGGGTCTTACCTTCATTCCAATTTTGTACTGGACGATAATATCCAGTGATACGGCTATATACCTCGGCCTTCTCGCCACAATGAGGACAGGTAAAGTGCTCACCTACTAAATATCCATGATTTTTACAGATAGAATAGGTCGGTGATATGGTATAATATGGCAATTTATAATTACTTGCAATGGTTCTGACTAACTTTGCTGCAGCTTCCCAATCCGGTAATTTTTCGCCAACAAAGGAATGGAAAACAGTTCCAGAAGTATATAGGGTTTGAAGTTCATCCTGTATATCCAATGCCGCAAAAATATCCTCTGTATAACCAACAGGAAGATGGGAGCTATTGGTATAGTAAGGAGTATCTCCTTCTTTACCTGCTGTTTTAATATCTGGCCACTTTTTCCTGTCATGCATAGCCAAACGATAGCTGGTGGATTCTGCAGGAGTAGCTTCCAGATTGTATAAATCTCCATACATTTCCTGATAATCGGATAGACGCTCTCTCATATGATTCAAGGTCTTAATCGCAAAATCCTTTGTCTTCTTATCGGTCATATCCTTTCCAAGCCATTTTGCATTCAGGCCTACTTCATTCATACCTACAAGACCGATTGTAGAGAAATGGTTCTCAAAGGAACCAAGATACCGTTTGGTATAAGGATATAATCCTTCTTCTAATAATTTGGTAATGACTTTTCTCTTTATATTTAAAGATCTAGCAGAAATATCCATCATACGATCCAGTCTACGGAAGTACTCTTCTTCTGTATCTGATAGATAAGCTATTCGAGGCATATTAATGGTAACAACACCGATGGATCCAGTACTTTCTCCTGAACCAAAGAAACCACCGGTCTTTTTCCTTAATTCTCTAAGATCTAGACGTAATCTACAACACATGGAACGTATATCACTAGGTTCCATATCACTGTTAATATAATTTGAGAAATAAGGGGTACCATATTTTGCTGTCATTTCGAACAATAAACGGTTATTTTCCGTATCAGACCACTCAAAGTCTTTGGTAATGGAGTAGGTTGGAATCGGATACTGGAAGCCTCTTCCGTTGGCATCACCCTCAATCATGATTTCGATAAATGCCTTATTCACCATATCCATTTCTTTTTTACAATCTTTATATTTAAAATCCATTTCCTTGCCACCTACGATGCATGGTAGCTCTGCTAAATCATTGGGAACTGTCCAGTCCAAAGTAATATTAGAGAACGGAGCTTGGGTTCCCCAGCGGCTAGGAGTATTTACCCCATATACAAAAGATTGAATACATTGTTTTACTTCTTTGTATGTTAAATTATCAACTTTTACAAACGGTGCAAGATAGGTATCAAAGGAGGAAAATGCCTGAGCACCAGCCCATTCATTCTGCATTATTCCAAGGAAATTTACCATCTGATTACATAAGGTAGATAAATGACTCGCAGGAGAAGATGTAATCTTACCCGGAATACCACCTAACCCCTCTTTAATTAATTGTTTTAAAGACCACCCCGCACAATAGCCAGTTAACATAGATAAGTCATGCAAATGAATATCCGCATTCCGATGGGCATTGGCAATTTCTTCATCATAAATTTCAGACAGCCAATAGTTGGCTGTAATTTTTCCAGAGTTATGTAAAATCAATCCTCCAACGGAATAGGTTACTGTGGAGTTCTCTTTTACTCTCCAGTCTTCTTCGCGAACGTAACTATTTACTGTCTCTTTATAATCCAAAATCGTGGACTTCATATTACGTATTTTTTCTCTATGCTTACGGTATAGAATATATGCTTTCGCAACATCGGTATATCCGGTCTGCTCTAGTACACTTTCAACACTGTCTTGAATATCCTCCACGTGGATTTGATTGTCCTTAATCTTTTTTTGAAAATCTGATGTTACACGTAACGATAATAGGCTGATGATTTCTTCCGTATAAAATTTCTCTGTCGCTTTAAAAGCTTTTGTGATCGCATCGCTGATCTTTTTCAGGTTAAATTCCGCAACCTGACCATCTCTTTTTACTACGTTAATCATATGTAACTGTCTCCCTTCCCGCTTATCTTATTGTTGATATGTACGAATACACTCTATGTTTTTATAGTATCAGAATTCACAATTTAAGTCAACAGAAAAAACACCAGATATATGAAGATTTTTTAGTCCCTCCACTATATCTAGTATTTAGTCAGATTTATATCTATTTTTATTTTCATCCTTAAAAACCTAAGAAATTTAGCTATGTCCCTGTCCCTACATCTTACAAACTATTGTAAATATCCTTGGGTACATAAGCTTTGATATAAATACCTTCTTGCTGATATTCTTCCTCCAGTAATTGTCCATACTTTCGGATACTTTGTATTTTTCCTGCTTCCTGATAAGAGAATATTCGCTCTATCAATATTTTCTGCTCATTTAACATCTTTTCAATTAAATTCAGTAACTGATCTACATTCCATCCTGTTTTGGCTGATATTTTTATTGTTTCATCAGCCTTAAAATCCTTAATCACTTTCTGTGCATCTTCTTTGTCCTGTTTATTAAAAACAGTAATGATGGTCTTATCCTGAATTCCCAACTGAGCTAATGTATCATAAACGATATGCATCTGTTTGTCAACATCAGGATTTGAGCTGTCCACCACATGCAAAATAATATCCGAATATTTTGCTTCCTCTAAGGTACTACGAAAGGATTCAATCAAATGGTGGGGCAGTTTTCGTATAAACCCTACTGTATCCGTAAGCAATATTTGTTGTCCGCTTTCTAAAGTAAGATTTCTGGTTGTAGGATCTAATGTTGCAAATAATTTGTCCTCTTCCAGTACACCAGCATTGGTTAAGTAGTTTAATAGGGTGGATTTACCAGCATTGGTATAACCTACTATGGCTACCACTGGAATCTGGTTCTTACTTCTTAGTCTTCGTAAGGTCTCTCTATTTTTCTTAACATCTTCCAACTCCTGTTTTAATTGGTTGATCTTGGTCTTGATTAACCGTCGATCTACTTCAAGTTTTTTCTCACCTGGACCTCTAGTTCCAATTCCACCGCCCAGTCTTGATAGGGAATTCCTTAAACCTACCAGTCTTGTGGATCGATATCTCAATTGAGCCAATTCTACCTGTATCTTACCTTCTCTGGTTAATGCCCTTTTCGCAAAAATATCCAATATTATAATCGTACGATCTAATACCTTGGTTTGTAATGCATCTTCCAGATTCCTTAATTGCGCAGGAGAAAGTTCATCATCACATACAATTCCAGTAGCATCCATTTCCTCTACTAAGGCTCTTATTTCCTCAATCTTTCCTTTTCCTATATAGGTTCCAGGATGAATGCTCTCTCTATTCTGAATCACCTTTCCCACCGTAATTGCTCCGGCTGTATTAATCAACTCTTCCAATTCATCCAAGGATTCAGCCGTATCATCTCTATCTGATATCTCTACTCCCACTAGGATAAATCGTTCTATTACGTCTTTGTTTTCATAAAGTTGCGTCATAATCTACCTCATTTATTCTGATTTTGGCTTTTTTATCCGAGTCTTTATAAATTCCCATTCTCTCAGTGCTTCTTGATCTTCGGGATAAAGATTTATATATTCTTGTATTTTTTCCAAGGCGGTATCAAAATCCCCCAGTTTTTCATGGGCTATGATTTCATTTTTCTTTAATACTCGAAGAGATCCAGATGGATAATTCATGCTCCATTGTAAGTAAGCAAGGGCATCTTTATACTCTCCCAACCTCATATGGCAGACCGCTATCTGATTGTAGACATTGGGATTTAGAACCTTCTTACTATCGATATATAGCTTGTATTGGTAAATTGCATCTCGATAATTCTTCTGCTCTCTTTTGATTTCTCCAATATAATAATATGCCTCGCTAAAATTTTTCGCGCTACTCTCCCCTAATTCATAAAGGGCGACTTCATATTGTTTCTGATAAAAATGTAGCTTTGCTAAATTATACTTATCCTCATTGGTTACGATTTCTATCTTTTCTGCCTCTGCTAATACCTGATTGGCCTCTTCTGTTTTCCCAATCCCTAGGTAAAGATTGTATTTATCAAAATAATAATCAAAACAATTGGGATTCATAGAAATTGCCATATCATAATCAGAAAGGCTACTTTCATAATCACCTAATAGCTTATAAACATAAGCTCTCTGGTAATAGGCTTTTGCATTATTCTCATCTATGGACAAAATCGATGTAAAGGCTTTTTCTGCTTCATCATACTTTCCAAGCTTTAATAAGGTACAACCCTTATAATACAATATATCCAAGTTAAGATCCGATAATTCTTCTATTTGTAAGGCCAAGTCAAACTGTCTGGTAGCCTCTTCATAATCTTTCATATAATAATAAGTAATGCCTTTGCCTCTCAAGGCTCTTTTATTATTTTCTAAAATTATTTTCATATTCTTTTCTTGATAGGCCTGATCAAACTGTTCTATTGCCTCCTCATATTTTCCTACTCCAATCAGTGACATACCATAATCGATAAAATAATCTGCCCGATTCTTATTAATCCCTAAGGCCATGGCAAATTGACCCGCAGCCTCTTCATAATTACCGCTGGCAAAATATTTCTTTCCTTCATTATAGTAGTCATTTGCTTTGCTACAACCTGTAAGTAGTGAGAAAACCCCTGAAAATAATAGACCGATTAAAAGAAGCCTCTTCATTTGTACCTCCAATTTTTAAGACCCAATTCCATTGGTTGGCTAACATATACACAAGATATAGTATTTCGTAATTATTATACATCATAATCCATGATATGACAATAAATTCTAGAGATATTCCATTCAAAAAACCGGGATTAGAGTCAAGCTATTCTCGACCTTATCCCGATTTTTTACTTATATGTTTTGTTATAATTTTTGTTTGTTTTTATGTTGTGTTTTTTTATGTTATTTTATGTGTTTTTTTATATGTTGTTAATTTTATAAGCTTTATTTCCAAATCAGCCTACAAGAAGATTAAATTAATCTTATCCTAGAATAAGGATAAGGCCATAAAAAGACCTGCTGCTAAAGATGCCACTAAGGAAACTACTGTGATTTGAGTATTAATCGAAGGTCCAGCTGTATCCTTGAAAGGATCGCCCACAGTATCACCTACGACTCCAGCTTTATGGGCAACGGAATTCTTACCACCATGATTTCCAGCTTCAATATACTTTTTCGTATTATCCCACAAGCCACCGGAGTTTGACATAAATAAGGCGAAAACAAGGCCACTTACAATATTTCCTGTAATAAAACCTCCAACTGCATTCACGCCACCGATAAATCCAACCAGTAAGGTGGATATAATTGCCATTAAACCAGCAGGAATTAACTCTTTAATGGCACCTGCTGTAGCAATTTCGATACATTTATCATATTCCGGAGATACTCCTTCTTTCCCCTCTTTTAAACCAATAATTTCTTTAAACTGACGATGGATTTCAGCAACCATACGTTGTGCATTTCTATCAACACCCAGCATCAACATAGCTGAGAATACTGGAGGGATAGCCGCACCTACAAGTAAACCGAAGAATACGGTTGGATTGGTTACATCAAATCCTGTTATGGTCTCTTTGCCTAGTTCCACTGCAGCAATATTTACCTCACTAATAAAGGCTCCCAAAAGAGCGATTACCGTCAGACCAGCTGCACCTATGGAGAATCCCTTGGTTACCGCTTTTACGGTATTTCCAGCACTATCTAGAGAGTCTGTAATCTCCAGAGCTTTATCTCCCAAGTTCCCCATCTCTACAAGACCACGGGCATTATCAACAATTGGACCGTAAGCATCGTTAGAAATAATCATACCTACGATGGAAAGCATACCAACGGCTGCCATGGAAATACCAAACATAGCATAGCCATCTCCAAGAGGTTCACATACTTTGTATGCTGCCAATGCTGATATTCCAATACCGATCATAGCTGGCAAGGTACTTAAAAGTCCATAGGATGTACCTGATATAATGGTAAATGCTGGACCGGATTCACATGCCTTTGCAACCATATGAACCGGTTTTTTGTTATCATCTGTAAAATAGTCACTAGCGATACCAATCACTACACCAACTAACAAACCAATTGCGCTGGCTAGCCATATACGCCACTCAAAACCAAATACAGCAGTTGCAATGGCTGTTAATACGCCATAAATAGCTGTTGTCACATATGTATTCATATTAAGAGCTCTGGTTGGATTTCCGCCTTCCTTCATGTTGGCAGTGAATACACCAATAATGGAAGCAAGTAAGCCAATGGAAGCATAACAGAATACCATACTGATATTTTCCTTGGCATTTCCTAGGGAAGCTGCCATTACCAATGCAGCTGCCATGGAAGCTACGTTAGAGTCAAACAAGTCAGCGCCCATACCTGCTACGTCCCCAACATTATCCCCAACATTATCTGCGATAACTGCAGGGTTTCTAGGGTCGTCTTCTGGGATGCCTAGTTCTACCTTTCCAACAAGGTCTGCACTAATATCAGCAGTTTTGGTAAAAATACCGCCTCCAGCTTTTGCAAAAAGAGCTAAGGAACTAGCACCAAAACTAAAGCCTAAAAGTGCGGAAGCATCATCTGTCAACATTAAGACCAAAGTTACACCCAGTAAACTGGAACCAACTACCGCCATTCCCATTACAGCACCACCACGGTAACCAGCCATAAAGGATGGCTTAATTCCTTTTGTAGCAGCCTCTGCAGATTTGATGTTGGCAATTGTAGCAATGCTTATACCTACTTTTCCTGCAATAGCAGAAAATACGGTACCAAAAATATATGCAATTGCCATTGTAAGGTTATTTGAAATTTGCCCTTTCCAAATCGGTGAAGGGAAAAACACCAGGATAAGAATAGCTACTACAGCGCTAAAACGTGCCAATGTTTTATATTCTTTTGAAAGAAATGTATTGGCACCATCTCGAATTAAACCTCCAACTTCTGCAATTCTTTTGTTGGAGGATGGTTGCTTTGAAACCCAACGGTATAACCAGAAAGCAGTTCCAAAGGCTAAAACTGAAATAACAATAGATACTACATGGAAAAAGGTTAAGCCAAAACTCAAAGTGCTCATCTCCCTATGTTATATTTTGGCTAAAATCAGCCACAATACAGATATTACCATGTTTAATAATTTTGTTCAATATCTAAGTAAAATTTTATATAAAACTATCAAAACAACCAATAGGCACTGGTTATTTTGGTGTAATTTGGTTGATTTTTTGTGTATTTTCTATTGTTTTTTCTTTTTCTCTTATTAATAATAACATTCTTTCAAGCATGGTTTTGTTATATTTACCATATGATTTTTTTAAAATTTATGAATAAATGCAAAATCACTTTTTCTACTATATTCTTCCTTAAAGTTTGTCTAACAGCATTGACATCCATGGCTTTTTTGGTCTACAATAGAAACAATTTCAGTCATCAAAAATATAAGCGATAATCTTTTATTTTTGGATATAATGACTAGTTAATATTACATATGGGTATTCCAAATCTATTTCGCCTACGATGACAAACATGCTAAGGAGGACTTTTTTATGGATTTTTTATTATCGGGGATTACATCCATAACATGGCAACAATGGGTTATGTATGGTGTAGGGCTCTTATTGATTTATCTAGCTATCGTAAAAGAATTTGAGCCTTCCCTTTTAATGCCTATGGGCTTTGGCGCCATTTTAGTCAACCTTCCCTTAAGTGGTGTGATTAATCAGACCATGGAAGGAATTGGGGAAACCGCAGGAATTATTGAATGGCTATTTGAGGTAGGAATTGAAGCATCCGAAGCTTTACCAATTCTTTTGTTTATCGGAATTGGCGCCATGATCGACTTTGGTCCCTTGCTTTCCAACCCTAAGATGTTTTTATTTGGAGCTGCTGCTCAATTTGGAATTTTCGTTACAGTAGTAGTAGCTGTTCTTCTAGGTTTTGAAATTCATGATGCCGCTTCCATTGGTATCATAGGAGCTGCAGATGGTCCGACCTCGATCTTGGTTTCTAAACTACTAGGATCGAATTATATTGGTGCTATCGCTGTTGCTGCTTATTCCTATATGGCATTGGTACCGATTGTACAACCTTTTGCAATAAAAATGGTTACCACAAAGAAGGAACGTCTCATCCGTATGGACTATAATCCAACAACGGTAACAAAAAAGACAAGAATTCTTTTCCCAATTATTGTTACTTTCATATCTGGTCTGGTAGCTCCCAGTTCCGTTGCACTGGTTGGATTTTTAATGTTTGGTAATTTAATTAGAGAATGTGGTGTTCTAAATAGCTTATCGGATACCGCTCAGAATGTATTGCCAAATCTAATTACCCTTTTACTTGGTATTACCATATCCTTCAGTATGAAGGCTGAAGACTTCGTAAATTATAAAACTCTATTAATTATGGCTCTTGGTTTGGTTGCCTTTATTTTTGATAGTATCGGTGGAGTATTGTTTGCTAAGTTCCTTAACCTCTTCTTGAGAAAGAACAAGATTAACCCTATGGTTGGAGCTGCCGGAATATCCGCTTTTCCTATGTCTGCAAGGGTAGTTCAGAAAATGGGACTAAAAGAAGACCCTACCAACCATTTATTAATGCATGCAATTAGTGCTAACGTATCTGGTCAGATCGGTTCCGTAGTTGCTGGGGGAGCCATCATTAAAATTGTAGGTGAAATCTTAGAACGAATCGGTTAATAGAAAGGAGTTTCCTATGGATCAAAATATATTATTTGCATTGGAGATTATGGGAAAAGGTATGTTAAGCATTTTTACGGTGATTGGTCTTCTTACCATTATCGTTATACTCTTATCGAAAATACCTGAAAATAAGAATTCTAACAAAAATTAGCTTTAAATGTATCCGTAGCTACAGACAATGATATTCTTTCTATGTAAAATATTATTGTAGTATTTCAAACTCATATCCCTTAAGGTTTCTCCATTTGAGAGAGCGTTTGAGACTACATAGGATGATATTGTTATTATGGAAGGAGATTTCTTATGAAAGCATCAATAGATCGAGATGGTTGTATTTCCTGTGGTTTATGTGTAGCTACTTGCCCGGAAGTTTTCCGTATGGGCGACGATGATATCGCTGAGGTATATGTAGATGTCGTACCTTCCGAAGTAGAAGATACCGCTATAGAAGCTCAGGACAATTGCCCTGTAGCTGTGATTACTGTAGAAGAATAATTTACAAAGGGGCTGTCGCTTTAACGATTGAAAAATCATGATGTGGCAGCTTCCTTTTTGCCTAAAAATAGTATTTCTTTATCAATTCTCACTTTCTTTTAATGCGTAAAAGTTTCTTCCTCAATTTCTTCACGTGCTTCCTTTTTACAGTATTTCCATAAACTATTTTCATATCATACAGTTGCTCGCATTCAGCCATTAAATCCGCCAGTTTTAGAAATAGCTTTGCCTGACTTAGTAATCGAACCGAATCATCTTCTGAAATTATACATTCAAGATTTAACGGAAGTTTTAATTGATATCCGAGCCGATGAAGTGTTCGGCGCCTCAGTAATTTTGAATGTTTATCACATAGATTTGTAAATGTATAGCGTGTGACTATTCATCCATAAAGAGACCGTTTGCCGCCATCGGTACTTAGGGCAGATGTTCTCCTCTGTCACAACCTTATGTACCGCTATATGCGGCAACCGAGTGAGAACGTGTCTCTGTTGGATTGATAGTCACACGCTATTTTAGTAATTTTAATATATGATAAACATCACTAATGTAAAAAGAGCGCCGCACATTTCGTGCGACAGCCCCCTTTTTTAATCCATATATAAACTTTCATTTCACAAGAACCAGACCAACCATTATTTTTTACTACCCATAACGGTTACATTGTTACCAAGGGCTGTAAAGGTCATAACTACTTTATGATCTGTCTCATTGGCTTGCTTTAAGAATACGCCGTCATATTGCACACCATCGATTGTGATAGACATATAGGGTGTACCTTCTTTATAAGACCAGGTTCCTGTAACATCGCCTACCACAGAGCCGTCACTATAGAGGGCAATGTTTAAAGTCTGCGCGATCCCAATTTGTTTATTTAAAACTGTCTGGAAGAACATATTTGGCTTATGAATTACAAATTCATATTCCCCTACCATCTCTTTCTTTGAATATCCTGTCTCGGACAAGGTTTCACCAGAGTATTCATAGGGTGCCATTACCAACCATCCATTTTCATTTAAGAACATCTGTTGTACATGAACCTCATGATATTCTGCATTTCCTCTCATACCACCTGCAAATCTAGTATGAAATACATTGAACATTTTACCATCATCATCTTGGAATACTGAATTATGACCTTGTGCTGCTAGAGTATGAGCTGTACCGCTAAATTTATAACTTCCTACCAATCGTACACCAATATTGGTTTGAAGATTATTTCCACCTCTCTCATAGATAGATGATTGACCCAATTCATCCACATAAGGTCCCATGATATTCTCCGAGCGGAAAACTCTCATCTGATAGCCACCTTCTTGGGTTAATCCACCATAGGTCACAAATAAATAATAATAATCCCCAAACTTATGGATATATGGACCCTCACCAGAAACCCCTCGTCCACCAGCGATCTTGTAGCCATAATATTGGTCGGATACATGGGGCACTGTTTCATAGGTGTAGCTATAATCCCTCAATCCGGTGTTTTCATCTAATTTAAGCATATATAAACCACCAAACCAGGAACCAAATACCATCCACAAGTTTCCTTCTTCATCATATCTCAAACCAGGGTCAATAGCGTTGAGCTTTGTATTACTGGTCGATTGATATCTAGCAAGATCCGCACCTTCCCCAAGTACTTGATATACATCCGTCTTTTCTACTGGATGGGAGCTAGTATTAAATCCAGAATAAACCACCGGACCAATATATTCATAGGGTCCCTCGATATGATCTGAAGTTAGCAAGACTATGGCTGAATTCCAGTCATCACCATTCACACTTAGATACATACAGTATTTTTCCATAGCTTTATTATAAATAACATCTGGCGCCCAAAGATTACCACCTAGATTTGGGTTGGTGGGGGTTTTCATATAATCATTCCAGATATCCCCCATTAGATTAAAGAATTCGGAATTAATATTCGTTCGGAACGTTTGCCAATTCATTAGGTCATCGCTTTTTGCGTATGCCATATGAGATCCAAATACATAATATCTTCCATCTGCTTTTATGATGGATGGATCATGGACACTAACCCTAGAATAACTTACGTCTATATACTCTGCAGGCTCCTCTTCAAAAACTTCCGGCGTAACCGTAGGTTCTGGTGTCGGTTCCGGAGTAGTCTCCGGTGCTGCCTCTGGTGTCACCTCATTGTTAGTTTCCTCCTGTAGGGTATCCTTGTTACCTACATCATTTTCTGTTTTTTTATCGCATCCTGTCACACCAAGAGCTAATGCCATAAGCATTGCACATGAAGTCAAAAATATTCTCTTTTTCACCATGCTTCAACCTTTCTGTACTTATTCTCTTTATTACTCTTTTGTACTGCAGCTTTATTATATGACAAGTTAACCTTTTTTTCAACAAATACAGGATTTGGTATGAAACTATCGATTCGCTTTTAATACATTACGAAGGGTCTTCCAGTTGACTTTTTGTCCCATATGCAAAATCAAACCACGGTATACCCTTCCTGATAACAAAACTACGAAATAAGTAAAAACCATGAGAAAAACTAAGGTGACCATTCCCTCCACTAGTCCAATACTTCCGATAATTAGATCCACCGGGACGCAAAAAGGAGCGGTAAATGGAATATATCTTGTTATGGCCTGCAGCATTTCATTTCCCCATAAGGGAGATAAATAACATATGGTAAAACTAATGATGACTGGAAACTGGAATAACATCTGGGTAGAAGATACATCCTCGGGTTTCGATACCAGACAACCAGTTAGGCCAGCAATCATACTATAGAAGAGAAATCCTACATAAAAGAAGATAATGGATAATATAATGGCTGGTATGGAAAATGCCATTTCTCCAAGATTATCTTTTAACATAGCTATGATTACCAAAGCGGGATTTTGATAATTGGGATATACTGCTTGCGCAATTACATTGCCAACAAATAATCCAGTCACCCCAGAAAGAATCCAGGATACAAATTGCAACAAGGCCATGGTTGTAATGGCCAACACTTTACCGGTAATCATGGCATAGGGGTGGACTGAAGTTAGTAAAGTCTCGACTAATCGGGAAGTCTTCTCCGTAGATACCGACTTACTAATGGTCTCACCATATAATATCAGCATTAAAAGCAGGAGTAATCCAAAAAACATAGGGGCTACCATTCGAATAACATAAGCAAATTCGCTCTCTTCTTCTCCCACTTCATGAAAAGTAGCTTGTACTGGTTTCATGCTTCTAGTGAGCTGTTCTTCCGACAAACCTGCCTGTAGAAACTTATATGTTTCAAAAACATGAGTCATTCTCCATAGTAAGTCATTGGCGTTATCACTGGTAATCATTGAACTTTCTGGTATGATAGCCTCCATTCGATAACCGGCTTCACTTTCTGTTATGTGAACAGCAATGGAGGTCTTATCATCCTCAGAAAAATTTTTCGTAATTTCAGTGGCAGAGCTTTTGGTATTTATAAATTTTTTAAATCCTTTACCCTTGGTAGCTTGACGGAAGGTAAAGGCAAATACGTGATTCCATCCTTTAAAAGACTCTTTCATTTAACCTTCCTCCTTCCTACACATTCTTTGAAATATAAAGCAGTTCCTTTAGCTTTATTGTATTCCCCGTGTGAAGAATCAAGGTTTCATAAACCTTAGCTACAAATCGGAACAGCAAGATGATGAATAAAAGTAAAAATACGAAAGCGATTACAACCATAGGCAAGCTTACTTTTCCAATAAGGATAGCCCCAGGTAGTATAAATGGTGCTGAGAGGGGAAACAGGAAGGAAAAGATTACAAACCCATTGATACCAGGTCCCATTAATACATTTGCTGCCCCTAGTGCTGTATAAACGCCGATTAAATTAGTAAAAGTAAATAAGGTTAATCCTTCTGTCATTTCCTCTATTCGGCTTACAGTGGCACCTGCAAGTCCTGCTAGGGTAGCATAAAATATCATACCCAGTAGAATTAAGAGAAAGCAGATGAGAATATTAATCATATTAAAGTAAATATCCTACTCCTGAGGACATGTTGTCCATAGATACAGACACTCTTGTTGAGCTTTTATCAAAAGCAAGTAAAGGTCGATTTGGTATTTCAAAAGCTAATGAAATACAAGAGTCTGCCTCTAAT
>DUNZ01000066.1 GCA_012839085.1 Clostridiales bacterium | reverse complement strand
TTATTTCTTTATAAAACCACCTCTTACGGTTCTTACATCATTCACAACGATGACAGCTTTTTCAATATTGGATTTTATAATATCTACTGCTTCTGGGATTCGTTTTCTATTTAAATGTAAATACATAATTTCTCTTAGGCCATCTTTTCCTTTGCCTTCTAAAATTGTCACTGCAAATTTTTCAACCCTTAATTTATTTGCTAGTTCTTTGCTATGTTCATCTTCAGGAACAATGACCTGTAAAGAACACATACCAAAGGCTAGTTTTTCTTCCAATGCAGAGCCGAGATAATTTCCAATAGCAAATGCAATGGCAAAAACAACTACTCGGATAAGATCCTCTTGAAATCCTTCTAAAACTGTTCCTGTCACGAACAACCAAATGAGTATATCAAATACTGCAATTATAGCTCCTTTGATTTTTTCACCACGATTAATTAGGACCAGACGTAAAGTGGAAATGGTCACCTCTAATATTTTACCAAAAAATATTACAAAGTATATTAAGATATTATTATCTGTTAGAAAATCCATGTAAATCCTCCTATTTGATTGGATTAATATCTTCTACTGCTAATATAACCAATTTATTTTTTATTTAATAAAGTTGCATCTTGTTTCATTTGTTTTATATCAAATCCAGACGGATTTTGGAATACACGAAGACCGAACTCATCAACGATGGAAAATATATGGTCAAAGATATCGGATTGTACTCTTTCATAAACAAGCCACCTGGTGTCCTTGGTAAATGCATAGATTTCTATGGGAAGTCCTTTTTCGCTGGGTGGAAGTTGCCTTACCATACAAATCTTATTGGTATCAATTTCCGGATGGTTTTTCAGATAGTTTTGCACATAGATACGAAAGGTACCGATATTGGTCAGATGTCTTCCATTAATTAATAGCTGATCATTAATCTTATGTTCTGCATTATAGGCTTTAATTTCTTTTTCCTTTTCCGTAATATAGTCCGTTAGAAAATGAATTTTTTTAAACCGCTCTAACATCTCTGGACTACAAAAATCAATACTGTTAACATCAATATATATGGAACGCTTAATCCTTCTTCCACCAAACTCTACCATTCCACGCCAATTTTTAAAGGAATCTGATACAAGGGCATAAGCTGGTATGGTTACAATGGTTTTGTCAAAGTTTTGAACCTTTACTGTATTTAAGGTTACATCGATTACATCACCATCTGCTCCATATTTGGGCATTTCAATCCAATCCCCAATCTGCAACATATTATTGGAAGTCAATTGAATCCCTGCAACTAAACCAAGAATGGAATCCTTAAATACAAAAGAAAACACCGCGGTCAAGGCTCCAATACTACTTAATAAAATAATAGGATCCTTATCCATCAAATTAGCTACAACCACAATTCCCATTATTATAAAAATTGCAATTTTAACCACTTGTAAAAGACCTTTAATGGGTCTTACTTTGGATATTGGAAATGTTCGGTAAATATCATTGATGGAATCCAAAATGGAACTAATAACAAACATGGCAACTACCAATACATATGTAGAAGCACTTAATTGTATGGCTTTCTGAATGCTAGCATTAGAAAATGTTGGAGCCAGAATATAGACAATAATACCGGGTACCATATTGGAAAGTTTTTTAAATACCTTTCGTTCTAGGAGCACATCATCCCATTTAAATTTGTTTTTGTAAATAAGCTGGCTTAAAAACTTTAATAAAATATTATTAATAATTACATTTACTACTATGCAAACTAGGATTATAAAAAATATTAATATCCCATAAGAGATAAAGGGTGCGATTCTTGTATTAACTCCTTGACTTTCAACCATTTGCTGAATATATTCCATAATATTATCAAACCTTTCAATCTGTATATCACAAAATTATTTTGATAATACGATTGTATAGTATTCCAATTTATCCGTCAACTTCCATTGATGGGAATATAAATTTTTCTCATCAAATTTTAATGTTTGAGAACCAAGACAGTGCTATAATATCTCTGTTACATAATTGTGTTTGGCGAGGTGATTCTTATTTAAGAGCATAAAGAGCATAAAGACGAAAATATTTGGAAACATAATCAAGAGTCAGGAAATAAGAAAGAGGTGTATTTATGTGGTTTTCAAAAACATCCCAGGATGTGTTAAATGAATTAGATGTTGATCCTAGAATGGGTTTGAATCAAGAAGAAGCCAAGCTTCGTCTTGAAAAATATGGGCAAAACAAATTAAAAGGGAAACCTAAAAAAAGTCTACTAACACTCTTTTTATCACAATTAAAAGATATGTTAATTTATGTTTTATTGGCTGCTGCGGTAATTACTTTTGTGATTGGAGAATATGCCGATGCCATTATCATCCTACTGGTTATTGTACTAAATGCAGTCATTGGTGTAATCCAAGAAGCCAAAGCGGAAAAGGCTGTTGAAGCACTACAAAAAATGACAACACCAAGAGCTTTAGTAAGACGGGACGGTAAGGAAATGGAAATTGGATCGGAAGATGTTGTTCCCGGAGATATCATCATACTTGATGCCGGTCGATTTGTTCCAGCAGATTTAAGGTTAATTGAAACCGCCAACCTTCAAATTGAAGAATCTGCTCTAACAGGGGAATCTGTTCCATCCAATAAGGATTCCAAGCTGACCTTTGAAGATCCCAATACTCCCATTGGAGATAAGGCAAATATGGCATTCATGTCTACCTTGACCACTTATGGTCGTGGAGAAGGAATTGTAGTTGCTACCGCCATGGATACCGAAATTGGTAAGATCGCAAAAATATTAGATGATGAAAATGAAGAGATGACGCCTCTTCAAAGAAGACTGGATGAACTGGGGAGAATTCTTGGTGTTCTTGCCATTGGAATCTGTGCCCTTATTTTTGTAATTGCTCTCATACAAAAAAGAGATTTGTTTGAAATGTTCCTAACAGCCATTAGCCTTGCTGTTGCTGCCATTCCAGAAGGTTTGGCCGCTATTGTTGCCATTGTTTTAGCTCTTGGAGTAACCAGGATGTCTAAAATCAATGCCATTGTTAAAAAAATACCGGCCGTTGAGACCTTGGGTTCCGTCAATATCATTTGTTCTGACAAAACAGGTACCCTTACTCAAAATAAAATGACCGTTGTCCAACAATATACCCATGGACTCTTAACTGACGTCCCTGCTACCGGTTCCAATTTGACTGCAAGCGAGGATGAAAAGCAGTTAATTAAATCCTTTGTCTTATGTTCCGATGCAAGCTATGAAAATGGGCAAGGTACTGGGGATCCCACAGAAATCGCCTTGATTGTCTTGGGAGATAAATACAATCTAACAAAAGCTGCATTAAATGCAAAACATAAAAGGGTTTCTGAATTTCCCTTTGATTCCGATCGTAAGTTAATGTCTACCTTGAACCAGGAAGACAATTCTTATCGTGTCCATACTAAGGGAGCCATTGATAATATCTTAAAGATTTCAACCTCTGCCCTTGTCAATGGAAAAATAGTAAAACTTACGGATGAACTGAAAAATGACTATCTTAAAATCGCAGAAGAAATGTCAGATAAGGCCCTTCGTGTACTGGGCGTTGCTTTTAAAGATACAGATCAAATCCTAGAACCAGAAGATATGGAAAAGGATTTAACGATTATAGGACTAGTGGGAATGATTGATCCTCCTAGACTAGAAGTGAAGGATTCCATACGTGATGCTAAATTAGCAGGGATAACTCCAGTAATGATCACAGGAGACCATAAGAATACTGCTGTTGCTATCGCCAAAGAATTGGGAATAGCAGATTCCTTATCTCAAAGTATAACTGGTTCAGAAATTGATGAAATATCCGATGATGAGTTTGCTGATAAGATCAGTGACTACAGAGTATTTGCCAGAGTATCCCCAGAACATAAGGTAAAGATTGTTAGAGCCTTTAAATCCAAGGGGAATATCGTTTCCATGACCGGTGATGGTGTCAATGATGCCCCGTCATTAAAATTCGCTGACATCGGTGTTGCCATGGGAATCACTGGAACAGATGTTGCCAAAGGTGCTAGTGATATGATCTTAACGGATGACAATTTTACAACTATTGTTCATGCCATCGAGGAAGGTAGAAATATTTACAATAATATTAAAAAATCTGTGATTTTCCTACTTTCCTGTAACCTAGGAGAAGTAATCACTATTTTCTTATCAATATTATTGAATTGGCCAATTCCATTAATTGCGACACAGCTTCTATGGATTAACTTGATTACTGACTCCCTACCTGCTATTGCCCTTGGAGTGGATCCTGGTGATCATGATGTTATGAAATTGAAACCACGTAACCCCAAAGAAAGCTTTTTTGCTAGAGGTGCAGGAATTCGTGCTATTGTCGGTGGTGTATTAATCGGTATCATTACATTGTTAGCATTTTATTATGGATTATGGGAGCATGGATATTCCATTGGAGCAAGCGAAATTCCTCAGAAGGAATTGACTTATGCAAGGACAATGGCTTTCGTAGTTTTAGCTGCTTCACAACTCTTCTACTCCCTATCCATGCGTAATTTCTCCAAATCGATCTTTAAAGTTGGATTGTTTACCAATAAAGTTTTAATTGGGGCAATTATCGTAGGCCTATTGCTGCAATTTGTGGTTATTTCAGTGCCATTTTTAGCACAAGCATTCGGAGTGCAATTCCTATCCCTTATGGATTGGCTTATAGTAATCGGTTTGGCCTTGATCCCTCTACTTGTAAATGAGTTATTCAAATTCTTTATGAAGAAGGAAGAAAATTAAAACTGGTGATGACGATGGAAAAAAGAAATCAATTAAAAGAAATATATCTTGCTGGTGGATGTTTTTGGGGAACTGAAAAATATTTTTCGGAAATTTCTGGT
>DUNZ01000065.1 GCA_012839085.1 Clostridiales bacterium | reverse complement strand
TAGAAATTAAAAAGTGGATAGAAATTAATAGGTTAATTTCCATATACCAAATAACTCCTTTGTATGAAATATGGTCTGAACTTATAGAAAGAGAGAGGGATAATTAAAAGATTACCCTCTCTTTGTAAATATTCTCTATAGAGGTCTCTTTTCCAAAGCTCATTTAATTTAGACAATAAAGCATTTAAAAGCCAATTGCCTTATGAAACCCTTTCCATCTATATCATCGCTATCTTTAATCATAATATAAATAAAAGGAAAACAAATATAAAAATCAAACAAATATAAAAATCAATAAACTTATCAATGAGAGTGTCTAGCTCTGATTTGTTTTTATATTTTACGGTACGATTCCCACTCATCTTTTGTTAGAGAGTAACACATCAAATCATAGACAGATCCGTTGAAAATTTTAGCAGCATAACGCAGGGTACCTTCGTATTTGAATCCGCATTTTTCTATCACTCGCATGGAACGAATATTATGAGGATAGTGTTGAATGCTAATCAATGATAGGTTAAGATCTTCAAAAGCATATCGAATCACTTCCTTAGCAGCCTCGGTTGTTATTCCCTTACCCCAGTATTTTTCCGATAAAACATAACCAAGCATTCGAACGTCCTCTGGATTTCGATGTATATCTTTATGTAGGCCTATGCTACCAATCATTTTATTGTTTTCTTTATAAACAATGGCCCATACATTATTACTTTCTATAATTGATCTCAATATGCCAAGAGACATTTCCAAGCTATTATGGGGTTCCCATCCAGCGTTTGGACCTATATTTGGACTTTTCGCAAATTCATAAAAATCATGTACATCACTTTTTTTCACATTTCTTAAAATTAATCGCTGTGTCTCTAGAGTTCTCATTTTTTTCCTCCATTAAGATAGTATCAAAATATCATTATACAAAGCCTTCAAAAAATTATACATTTTTTCCATTATATTAAAATGAGAATCTATATTCAAGGAAAAACAAAAGGAATTATCTTTATGGTCTTATCCATACAGAATAAATGTTCGAATTTTTATTGCTGCTATATTTTGTTCGTGATATAATGAATCGTAGTGAAGTATATGCATGCTTCTATGCATAAGCGTTCGGAGCAATAAGATCAATGAACATGATTTTTGTTCATGATAGAATGAGAAAGCGTAGTGAGCTATATGCTAATTAAATTGAATCTATGTTACGATTGGTAATTCTTTGGATTAGGAGGTGGGGCGGTCCTTGCTCTTGATAGGAGATGAATGGGACTGCTAATTCTATGAAGTTTATACATATAGCAGATGTGCATCTTGGAGCCGTACCAGATTCCAATATGTCCTGGGGAGAAGAAAGAGCTAAGGAGATTTGGACTGCTTTTTCAGAGATCATTGATATATGCAATAAGGAGAAAGTAGACTTATTGTTGATAGCTGGTGATTTGTTTCATAGGCAACCTCTTATGAGAGAGCTAAAGGAAGTGAATTATCTCTTTGGTAAATTGGAATCAAGCAAAGTTGTAATCATTGCTGGAAACCATGATTATCTAGCCCCGAGATCAAATTATTGGGGATTTCAGTGGAGTGATAATGTTCATATGATTATGGGAAATCAGATTGAAGTTGTAGATTTAGGGGACTTGAATACTCAGGTTTGGGGTTTGAGCTATCATTCAAAAGAAATTACGGAGCCTCTCTATGATAACCTAAAGCCGAATCATAATGGGCAGATTCAAATCCTCCTTGGTCATGGAGGAGATGATCGGCACATTCCATTTAATAGAAAGAAGCTTTTAGAAGCGGGATTTGACTATATCGCCCTAGGACATATTCATAACCCTGAGATTATGGATAAAGGAATGGTAACCTGCGGCTCTTTACAACCTCTGGATCGAAATGAAAAGGGTGACCGAGGTTATATTATGGGTGAGATCACTGAAAATAGAGATATCAAGATTCGTTTTATTCCCCATGCTAAAAGGCAATATAAATCCATTGTTTTAACTGTAAACCCTAATACCACCAATATTGCCTTGGTTGATATGGCCAAAGAGGGTATAGAAAAACAGGGGAAGAATCACATATATCAATTGATCATTGAGGGTTTTCGACATGAAACAATTCAGTTTCACAAAGAGGATATATTAAGACTTGGTAATATTCTAGAGGTGATTGACAAGTCAGTTCCTGATTATGATTTTGATGAACTTTATCGTCAAAACAAAGATAATATCATAGGGATCTTTATACAGAAAATACGGGATCAAAGGGCTCAAGATGAAGTGACAAAAAAAGCATTATATTATGGGATAGAAGCATTATTAAAAGCTAAGGATTAGGAGGAAGCAATGTTTTTCAAAAAGCTGGTATTACAGAACTTTGGCCGTTTCCACAACAAGGAGATAGAGCTTAAGCCAGGTCTTAATCTAATCTATGGAGAAAACGAGGCGGGGAAATCAACCATTCATGCCTTTATCAAAGGTATGTTATTTGGTATAGAACGTAGCAGAGGAAGAGGCGTGGCTGGCAAAGATGATGTCTATACAAGATATCTTCCCTGGAATAATCCCGGAGCTTTTAATGGCAGCATGGATATTTCTATTGATCATAAGGATTATCGTATACAGAGAAGCTTTCATGCAAACGATAAAAGGTTTGTCATTTTGGATTTAAAGACTGGTAGGGAAGTAAAATTACGAGAGAATCATATTAGTGAACTAATTCCAGGGCTTACAGAATCCACTTTTCGTAATACGGTTAGTATGGAACAACTAGGAGCAAAGACGGATACGGAACTGGCCAAGCAGTTAGGTAATTATATCGCCAATCTTTCCATATCAAAGGCGAAAGAGGTGGATGTTGCTAAGGCTTTGTGGGAACTAAATCAACAAAGAAAAGTGATCCGAGGATCCATGGATAATCAGCAGATAGCTAGACTTGAAGCAAAGATACGGGAAGGTGAGGAAAAGGAAATCCAATTAGAAGAGCTGACAGCTAAGTTAAAAGACTTACTTAAGTTGGAGCAGGATCTGGATCATAAGAAAACATCTTTCGAAAAGGAGCTTAACCTTAGGGAAGACCGTGTAAAAATGGAGGAGCTTCCGGCCATCCAGGAGAAATTTCGTCAGTATCAAGGGTTAAATCTACAGCTTCAAAAGCTAGAGGATGAAGCCAGTCAAATTCAAAGGGATCTTAGTGGCTGGGAGAGTTATGTTTCAAATATAGATCAATATAAGAAAGACTTAGAAGATGCAATCAAATTATCCAATAAGCAAAAAGAATTAGTCTTAGAAATCGATACCTTGATAGAGGAAAGAGAAGAAAATAAAAAAACTTCTCGTAAGAATCTACTGTATACCTTAGTTTGTACTAGCCTAGTTTCTATAACAGCCTTATTGATTACAGCTTTTAAACCAACAGGGATTTTAATAGCAGTAGGAGCATATCTTTTTGCTTTTATCCTTCATTTCCTTAATAGGAGTAGCCTGAACAAGCGAGGTATGCAGTTGGAGGATGTCTATCAAAGGCTAAATAAAAAAATACAATCCATAGATTATGATATTAGAGAGATTCTAATAAGGAACCAAGTAAGTACCATAGAGGAATTATCCCGTCAATATGAGTTGGTTTTAAAGAAATACTATAATTTAGAGCATGAAAAACGGCATTTGATTGGGGTTTTAGAAGCGATTGATGAATTAGAAAATCGCAGGGACGCTCTTTATGATGTCATTATGAAATATATGCTTTATTTTATACCGGAGGAGGTACTAACGGAGAATTCTATGGGTCGTCTTAGGGAGGAGATTAATCGCAGAAAGAAGAAGGCAACGGAAGAGCGGATGGAGATAGAAGAAGAAAAAAACAATTGTAGATTGAATTTGGAAAAAATAAGGTGGCAAATTAATGCCTTAGAGGATAATGAAGATCAGCTCATCAAAAATCAGCATAAATATAATGAACGAATCAGAAAACATAAAGAATGTGAGGTGGAATTAGAAGCCATTAACCTGGCTTTGGAAACCATCAAAGGAATTTCGGTAGAGATTCATGATAGTTTCGGTGTACAATTCAATCAGTCCGTCTCTAAAAAAATCAGCCAAATCACCAAGCAAAGGTATACCGATATTAAGGTAGATGAAAACCTTAACATTAAAGTAGGAAGCCATGGTGATTATATAATCATAGATCGGCTAAGTGCTGGAACAATTGATCAATTATATTTTGCTCTGCGTTTAGCAGTTGGAGAAGTACTCTTAGGAAAAGATAGGATACCACTAATTTTGGATGATAGTTTTACTTTATATGATGATAAACGACTAAGGGCAGTCTTGGAACAAATGAAGGATCAAGAACAGATTTTGTTATTTAGCTGCCATAGGCGGGAGCAAGAAATATTAAAGGATCTTGGGCAATCCTATCACTATATTGATCTAAATTGTTGATTATTAAGGGATCTATATTTTAACGGTATTAATCCATAAAAAAAGGAAATAAATAACCATCCCTAGAGATGTAGATTGGTATCTAAGACCAATTCCATCTTTAGGGATGGTTTTCTTATGGTTATTCTTGATTATATTTTTTTAGTATATTGTGTATTCTTTCTACAGGATTTAATAATGAACTAATGCTTCTATCATGATTTAAGGTATCTATAATCAGAGCTATATATTTACTCATATCTACATCAATGTAATAAGGTTTGGTTAAAAGCTCAGGTGTTTGATAAATCAAGTTTGTGGTAAGCAAACGATGGATTAATCCTTTTTCATAGGCTTCATCAAATTTCTCTAGGCCATCAGTAAACAATCCATATGTTGCTGCTACGAAGATTCTGCCAGCTTTTCTTCTCTTTAGTTCTGTGGCAACATCCAGAATACTTTCACCAGAGGAAATCATATCGTCTACGATTAAGAGATCCTTACCTTCCACGTCAGTCCCTAAAAATTCATGAGCTACAATGGGATTACGTCCATTAACGATTTTTGAATAATCTCGTCTCTTATAGAACATACCCATGTCGAGTCCTAGAACATTGGCATAGTATACAGCTCTTGACATACCACCTTCATCAGGACTGATTACCATCATGTTTTTTGAATTGAATTTAATATCAGGTACATTTTTTAATAAGGCTTTGATGAACTGATAGTTTGGATTCACAGTTTCAAGACTTTTTAGAGGGATTGCATTTTGAACCCTAGGATCATGGGCATCAAAGGTTAGAATGCTTTCTACGCCCATTTGGGTTAATTCCTGTAATGCCAGTGCACAGTCAAGAGATTCCCTAGAAGTGCGTCTATGTTGTCTACCCTCGTATAAATAAGGCATTATAACAGTGATTCTTCTTGCTTTACCACCTACGGCAGCGATAATACGTTTTAAATCTTGATAGTGGTCATCCGGAGACATATGATTCTTGTGGCCACTTACAGTATAGGTTAAACTATAATTAGTTACGTCAACTAATAGGTATAGATCAGTACCACGAACAGATTCTTTAATTTGTCCCTTAGCTTCACCCGTACCAAATCTTGGACAATAGGCTTCCAATAGGTAAGAATTTCTTTGATATCCAGAAAAAGCTATGGTACCCTTATGTTCACTTTCCCTGGAGTTACGCCACTGTACAAGATAATCATCGACTTTTTGACCCAAAGCTTTGCTGCTCTCAAGAGCGATAATTCCAAGACGGCCAACAGGAATGGTTTCTACAATCTTTTCGTGCTTAGACATTACATTTCCCTCCATAATATATTACGTTTCTACAAACCAATAAAAGTTATACCATTATAAAATTATTAAGTCAAGCATGTTGACGGGTTTTTATCTTAAAATTGATTATCTAATTAATATCATTTGGACAATATTGGTTTCATATACATTATCTTGATAAATTTCCAATGGTCTTTTTTAATCGGATATCTTCTCCAATAATAGCGCGGATAGAATAATTACTAATGATACGGGAATATATCCGTTCACTGTAACTTGCTAAAATATTATCCAAAGAAAGATTGGTGGAAATAAGTGTGGATTTTTGCCGTAACAATCGTTCGTTGATAATCAGATGTAATTGGGAAGAAGTAAAGGTGTTGTTTAATTCTGTCCCTAAATCATCTATGATTAGTAGATCGCAATCCAAAATGTAATCAAATTGATTGGAAGCAGTGTAACTGCTTTCGATATCCTTACTAAACTTGTTTTTTTCAAGGATATCAAACAAACGGAAGGCGGTCAAATATATGACAGTGTAACCACGATCCAGAAGTTCTTTTGCAATGCAGTTTGCTAAAAATGTTTTCCCAACTCCAGTATTGCCCATAAAGAGAAGATTTTTACATTCCCGATCAAAATGCCTTATAAAACTTTTGCATTCGGCTACAACTTTCTGCATATTAGACAAGGGAGATAAGCCTAGCTTTTCATCAACATAGTCATCGGAGTAATAATCAAAGGAAAAAGTTTTAAAGTTTTCCCGTTTCAAGATGTTTTTTAGGTTAGAATCCGAATAGATTAGATCAGCTATGGCTTGTTTAAAACAATTACATTTTTCGTTTTCAATAAATCCAGTATCCTTACACTTGCTGCATTGATATTGCAATTCCAGATAATCCGCTGGATAGCCATTGGACAATAGAAGCTCAATCTGACGTGCTTTTAAATCCAAGGCTTTATCCTTTAAGCTTTCCATAACGCTATTGTCTCCAAATAAGGCCATTCGACCGCTTTGGGCTGCCAAAGTAATCATTTCCTCTTCTAATTGTTTTAATTCCGGTACCTTTTCATAGGCTTCCTTGATTCTTTTGTCTTGGTCATGCTTATTCTGAAATCTGCGGTTATCATATTCACGTAGAATTTGATTGTATTGATCATTTCTCAAGGCCATGGCTATTCATCTCCTTTATAACCCTTTGCTAAGAAGCTTTTTCTCCAATTCAGCATAATCTTTGGGGGAATAGGTTCTCTGAGGGAACTGATTAAATTTATTTGAGGAGGAACTTATGGTTGGTGTAAGTTTTCTTCCAATTGCTTTATTACTCTTAATAAAATTATCGTCAAGACGGGCAATATCCTGCATATCTTTAGCACCTTTTTTATGCCAGGTTTCCAGTATTTTATCCGTATACTTAAAGTCAGGTTTTTGGGTATGAAGTAAGGCTCTGTTACAAGCCTCCCTTATAAGTTCAACAGAAAAGCCATAATCATCAACCCATTTTTTTATGTATTGGCGTTCAATTTGGCCTGGAGCTCTATTGAGGCCAAAGGCTTTAATTACGGCGTTAAGATGATCATTGTAGGCAATGGTAGCTTCCATTGCTTTATCCTGAGTATCAATCCCTTCCTCTGCCCATCCAAGAGCTACAGCCTCAATATAAGCGGTACTTTTTTTACCCTTATTAATACAGTAATCATATAAGTACATAATTAATTCGGCAGAAAATTTAAGATCATGATATAAATATAGGATCAATTGAATTTCTGTCGATTTGAGAGGACGTTTTAGATAGTATTCCACACAATGCATCACCGATTGAACCTCATCGTTTTCTGTTAACTGAAGAACTTCCTCCTCGGAAAACTCGTGTTTTTTTGGAGGTATGTAAGGGGTTTCCACAGGAATTTTTACTGCTAGTGGTTCAGGTTCTATGGTAACTGCAGCTGGAATTGAGGAGTGCATTTGAGAAAAGTCACAAAGGTAGATTGCAGTAATTTCTTTTTGTTTATTATAAACTACTTTAATTAAGTTTAACTTGTCCCAATAATTTAATGCCCGAATAATGTCTTTTTCTGTATTGTCTAAAAAGTCTGCTATGGAGGAGACGGAAATCTCCCGGCAGTTAGAGCCTAAACAACGAAGCAAATATAAATATACTTTTACATAAGCCCCATTGGCAGTAGGCATAAATCGGTCAATAAAGGTATTTGGTACGATGGTTACACCGGAAATACCTTCAGAATGTAATGTAATCGTATCCACTTTACCCCGTCCCTTCTAAAATATAATTTCAACAACAAATTAGGAAACCTCTCAATCAGTTTCCTTGCTCACGAAGATTATAACACACATAAAGATTTCTGGAAATAGCCTATTTTCTGGCGTCCCAAGGGATAAATTATCCGTGGATACTGTGGATACTGTGGATTATTGTAAAATTTCAGAATGTAAAATAATGTAAAACAATAAAGAAATATAGGGTTTACCATTGTAAAATCCTTGATTAATCTATAATTGTAGAAAAGATTGGAAGAAAAAAATTATCCACAGTAGTATCTTTATAAAAATGTTGATAATACTGTGGATAATGTGGATTATTATTGACCAAGCAAGGATTCTCCAATAGTTACAATATCTCCGGCGCCCATAGTTATCAACAGGTCACCGTTCATGCAATTTTGAAGTAAAAAATTTTCAATATCATCGAAGGAAGGGAAGTAGTAAACTTCCTTACCCAAATTCGACAATTCATTGGCTAAATCCTTGGAAGATATGTCTCCAGGATCTTTTTCTCTGGAGGCATAAATATCAGAGAGGACAATCTTATCCGCTAAGGCTAAGGATTTGGCAAAGGATTTTAGGAGTTGTTTGGTTCGAGTATAAGTATGTGGTTGGAATACACACCAAAGATTTTTATGTGGATAAGCTTGTGCTGCTGTTAAGGTAGCAGTTATTTCAGTTGGATGATGGGCATAATCGTCAATTACTTTTACACCACCAACACTGCCTTTGTATTCAAAACGTCGTTTGGCTCCCTTGAATTTCAAAAGTGCTTTTTTAATCACATCCATTGGAATTCCAGATTGTAAAGAAACGCCGATGGCTGGAAGAGAGTTTGAAATATTATAAACACCTACAACATTGAGCCTTACGCGATCTATAA
The DNA here is from genome assembly GCA_012839085.1 of Clostridiales bacterium. GTDB lineage: Bacteria > Bacillota > Clostridia > Lachnospirales > Lachnospiraceae > Mobilitalea. The sequence goes on along the minus strand of DUNZ01000065.1, from coordinate 29,379 downwards.
ATTGACCTTTATAGTAGAAGTCGAAGCTACCAGTACTCATATCATCAAATACAATACGATTGGCAGCATAGTCAAAGTTTTTCTCTGGTGTCTGGGCATAGGCAGGGTCTATAATTCCATAGGTTAGCACTTCACATTCCAAATCCTTTGTGATTTCTTCATAGCGATCAATTTCTCCATTTATAAAGAGTTGACCATCCTTAGGTAACCGCTTAGCAAATAAACGGAAGGAATTACGAATATCATGGATATCTTTAAAAAAGTCCAGATGATCTAAGTCGATATTTAAAATAATACTACGTTTTGGATTGAATTCTAGAAATGTATTGGTATATTCACAGGCTTCTGTAATAAAGTGCTGTGATTTACCCATTCTCATATTTCCTCCGATGGCGTCTAAAATACCTCCAACAGAAATGGTTGGGTCTAAATTGCCTTCCATAAATATTAAGGAGAGCATAGATGTGGTTGTTGTCTTTCCGTGGGTTCCAGAAACAGCAATGGCATTATCGTAATTAAGCATTAATTGACCAATTAATTCGGCTCTATTTAAGAGAGGAATATTTCTTCTCTTTACTTCCATAAGTTCCTCATTATCTTCCTTAATGGCAGCAGTATAAACAACCACTTCGATATCCGGAGTGATATTGGCGGGACGTTGTCCAAAATATACTTCAATTCCTAAGTCTATTAAATGATCGGTAATTTTACTGCGTTGGCTATCAGAGCCACTGACTTGAAACCCAAAAGTATGTAAATATTCAGCAAATCCACTCATGCTGATTCCGCCTATACCGATAAAATGCACTCGGCATGGTCGATTAAAATCTATTTTGTACATATTACACTTCCTATTCTAGTTTTCTTAATTTACTGTCGATTTCTATCTGCTATTATAACTGTTTTCAAATAAATTACAATAGTAAAATACTTACGCATTTTATATAGTAATATATTCTACAATTTAAGAATCAATGCTAGTTTTAGAGTAGAATAGTGTAATAAATATAAAGAAGGAGCATAAATTTTGTTTTGTTTATTAAATATGACATAAATTTTGTTAATTTTAAGGATTTTTTCGTAAATATTATTCACATTTGAAAAGTTATGTGTTATAATACCTTAAGATACATAAAATGGGTATTTTGTTACAAAATGTATTTTTATTAATTATTATTGGGGAAAAATTATACTAACCAAGTTTAGGATTAATTTTTCAAAATAACTAACGATAAAAATTGACAGAAGGGGGACCATGCTATGGAAATTACTGACGTACGAGTACGAAAGGTGAGCAAGGAAGGCAAAATGAAGGCCGTTGTATCAATTACCATTGATAATGAATTTGTAGTTCATGATATTAAGGTAATTGAAGGCGACAAGGGGTTATTCATTGCTATGCCTAGCAGAAAAGCCGGGGATGGAGAGTATAGGGATATCGCTCATCCGATTAACTCGGATACCAGGGATAAAATCCAGAAAATAATCCTTGAAAAGTACGAAATCGCAGCTTTAGACACTGAAATTGAAGAATAGTAGAAAAGCCGTGAGAAACAAAAGAAGCAGCACAGGCTGCTTTTTTTGTTGCCTTCTAAAAATATAAGCATTATAATAATAACACGTTAATTTTTAAATCCAAAGACTATCTTTGTGTGAATTAACATAAAACATTTCACTTAGTTGAATGCTAAGTTTACATATAAAATTGACAAAGTGATCCATAGAAAAATTTCCAGAAAGGCAGAAAGAATATGCGAATTATTGTAGGTTTAGGAAATCCAACATTAAAATATCAGGCAACTAGGCATAATATAGGATGGGATGCAATTACTCGTTTATCGGATGATTATAACATTCCAATGAACATAAAAGCTCATAAAGCTATATGTGGCACAGGTTTTATTGAAGGTGAAAAAGTGATACTTGCACAACCGATTACCTATATGAATTTAAGTGGTGAAAGCGTTAGGCAATTGGTAGATTTTTTTAAAGTATCTTCAGAAGATGTTATTATAATTTATGATGATATCAGCCTTGAAGTGGGACAACTACGGATTCGTAAAAAGGGTAGTGCAGGGGGACATAATGGGATTAAGAGCATCATTCAGCATCTTGGTACAGATGAATTCCCTAGAATTAAAATAGGTGTTGGTGATAAGCCAGGGGATTGGGATCTGGCTGATTACGTACTATCTCGCTTTAATAAGGAAGAGCAGCCTATCATTAGAGAAGCTCTAAAAGATGCCTCCGATGCCTGCAAGATGATCATTAGCTCAGGAATAGAGGCTGCTATGAACCAGTATAATAAAAAGAAGGCATAATCTTAAAAGTATCATAGCGATGGAAACAGTGTAGATACAAAGTTTTCATACAGGAGGATATATCGTTGAAAACCTTTACAACACCCTTGTTGGAATTAAAAGAATATATAGATATCAAGGATAATATTAGACGAAAAACCTTGCCGGTACAGGTTACCGGCTGTATTGATTCTCAAAAATGCCATTTGATTCATGGTTTAGGAGAAGGATTTAAGCGAAAGGTCATAGTAACTTACAATGATCTAAAAGCTAAAGAAATCTATGAAGATTATCGTTTATATGATAAGAATGTACTTTTATATCCGTCCAAGGATATTATTTTCTATAGTGCAGACATTCATGGAAATGCAATTGTTCGTGAAAGGATGCGGGTTTTAAGTCGGATTATTGAGAATGAGGATATAACCATTATTGTATCCCTAGATGGGGGAATGGACAGAGTATTACCCTTGCAGATGATCAAGGATAGGGTAGTTCGTATCAACTTAGAATCCACTATTGATTTAGAGAAATTTACATCAAGTCTTATACATTTGGGTTATGAGCGTCAGGCACAGGTTGAAAATCCAGGAGATTTTTCGATTCGTGGTGGTATTATTGACATTTTTCCCTTAACAGAAGAAGCCCCTTACCGAATTGAACTTTGGGGGGATGAAATAGATTCTATTAGAACCTTTGACGTTAGCAGTCAAAGATCCATTGAACAAGTAGAAGAATTTATTATCTTTCCAGCGGCTGAAATTATTCCGGAAGCCAACCGGATTAGAGAAGGAATCCGTAAAATCGAAGAAGAAAAGAAAGAATATGTTAAGAACTTAAGAAGCGAGTTCAAAACAGAGGAAGCGGCAAGGATTCAAAAAATCATCGCGGAGTTTAAGGATAATGTGGAAGCATTTCAAGGCTCTATTGCCATGGAAAGCTATATCAATTATTTCTATGATCATACGGTAAGCTTTTTTGATTACTTTAATAATGAAGATACCATCTTTTTTCTAGATGAGCCAGGGAGGCTAAGGGAAAAAGGAGAGGCGGTTGAGACAGAATTCCGAGAAGGAATGATTGGACGCTTGGAAAAAGGCTATATCCTACCAGGTCAGGTAGACGTAATCTATGGGTATAAAGAACTTATGGGGATTCTAGCCAAGAAAAATTCCATCCTCATTAGTACCATGGAGCCAAAGAATAATCCAATTACTCCAAAAGCAAAATATGACTTTACGGTTCAAACAGTGGCATCCTATCATAAGAACTTTGATCTTTTAGTTAAGGACTTAGAACGTTGGAAGAAGAATAAATATCGGGTGATTTTGCTATCCGGTTCTAGAACCAGAGCCATGAGACTTAGCGAGGACTTAAGAGATTATAACTTAAATGCCTTCTATAGCGACGATATGGACAGGGTTCTTCAAAAGGGCGAGATTATGGTAGCCTATGGTAACCTTAGGAGAGGATTTGAGTATCCTTTAATCAAATTGGTTATCATCTCAGAAAGTGATATCTTCGGTACTTTAAAAAAGAAAAGAAAGAAAAAAGCCACATACCAGGGAAATAAAATTCAGAGTTTTACAGAACTTACACCAGGGGATTATGTGGTTCATGAAAACCATGGACTGGGCATCTACCGAGGAATTGAAAAAATTGAAGTAGATAAGATCACAAAGGATTATATAAAAATCGAATATGGAGGAGGAGGCGTGTTGTATATCCCTGCAACAGGCCTTGATGTGATACAAAAATATTCCGGTGCGGAGGGAAGAAAGCCGAAACTTAACAAACTGAACTCCATAGAGTGGAAAAATACCAAAGCAAAGGTACGGGGGGCTGTTCGAGAGATTGCCAAAGAATTGGTGGAACTATATGCCCAGCGACAAGAAAAGGAAGGTTTCCAATTTGGCCCCGATACCGTATGGCAGAAGGAATTCGAGGAAGCATTTCCCTACGATGAAACCGACGATCAACTGGCGGCCATTGAAGCTACCAAGAAGGATATGGAAAGCAAGAAGATTATGGATCGCCTCATATGTGGAGATGTTGGCTATGGAAAAACAGAGATTGCAATTCGGGCAGCATTCAAGGCAGTTTCCTATGGTAAGCAGGTAGTATTTTTAGTGCCTACCACAATTTTAGCTCAACAGCATTATAATACCTTGGTACAACGAATGATGGATTATCCAGTCAGTGTGGATGTCTTATCCCGTTTCCGATCCAGTGCAGAACAGAAGAAAACTCTGGAACGCCTCAAAAAGGGAACCTTAGATATTGTAGTGGGTACCCATCGTGTTTTATCCTCGGATGTTAAATTTAAAAATCTAGGATTGTTAATTGTGGATGAAGAGCAACGGTTTGGAGTTGCTCATAAAGAAAAGATTAAGCAACTAAAAAAAGATATTGATGTATTAACCTTGACTGCAACTCCAATTCCCAGAACCCTTCATATGAGTCTGATTGGAATCCGTGATATGAGTGTACTGGATGAACCTCCAGTAGACCGTCTACCGATTCAGACCTATGTACTGGAACACAATGAGGAAATCATCAGAGAGGCTATCAGTAGGGAAATGGCTAGAGGTGGCCAGGTTTACTATGTCTATAATCGGGTAAATGGCATTGATGAAGTTGCAAATATGGTGGCAAGATTAGTTCCCGATGCCAATGTAGCCTTTGCCCATGGCCAGATGAATGAGCGAACCCTGGAAAAAATCATGTTTGATTTTATATCAGGGGAAATTGATGTCTTAGTTTCTACCACGATTATTGAGACTGGATTGGATATATCCAATGTAAATACAATGATCATTGACGATGCGGATCGATTAGGCCTATCACAGCTTTATCAATTACGGGGACGGGTTGGCCGGTCGAATCGAACTGCCTATGCATTCTTAATGTACAAAAGGGATAAGATGCTTAAGGAAATTGCTGAAAAAAGACTCCACGCCATAAAGGAGTTTACGGAGTTAGGATCTGGTTTTAAGATTGCTATGAGGGATCTGGAGATCCGAGGTGCTGGTAACCTTCTAGGAGCAGAACAAAGTGGACATATGGAAGCTGTAGGCTATGATTTGTACTGTAAGATGTTAAATGAAGCAGTGAAATCCATGAAGGGTGAGGACTTAGAAGAAGAAAGATTCGAAACGACTGTAGATATGGATATGGATGCTTATATTCCAGCAACCTATATTAAAAATGAAATACAGAAATTGGATATCTATAAAAGAATTGCTGATATTGAAAACGAAGAAGAGATGTTGGATATTCAGGAAGAATTACTGGATCGTTTTGGTGATATGCCGGTAGCAGTGAATAATTTACTCAATATCGCATTATTAAAAGCGCTTTGTCAGAGGGTTTACGTAATGGGATTGGTTCAAAAAGAAAAAGAAGTTAAGCTTATGATGTATCCTAAAGCAAAACTGAAGGTAGAGAGGATTCCTGAGCTTTTAACAAAATATCAGAATCAATTAAAGTTTGTAACCCAGTCCAATCCATATTTCTTATATCAATTGCCTAGTACTTCCAAAGGAAGAAGGGATCATATTAGCATATTTGAAAACCTAAATAGTCTTCTGGAGGATTTTAAGCAAATACTACTGGATTAATGTATGGAATTGCCTTGACAACTATATAATGCCAACCTAAAATAAGACGTAGAGTAAAAGAGACAGAGAATTAGAAGGTTAGTAAAGGGGAAAATTGATGAGAACAATGGGGAAAATCAAAATCCTAACTTTGGCACTACTTATGATGTCAGTACTTCCAGCCTGTAGGGTGAAGGAAGGACAATATGAAGTTACCAACTATATCGGTAGTTCGATTTCTAACTTTGAAAAGAAAACCAATATTGATTTATTAGAGCAAAGTAAAGATGTATATATAGCAGAGGGAAAGATTCAGGTTATAGCCCCTGGTGGTGATGTATCTTCTGTTACCTTATTGGATGAAGCTAAAGAGTATACCATTTATGGGGTTGCTATTGGTATGAAAAAAAGCGATGCTGAAAAACTCCTGAATGACACGTTTGGTAAAGAGCTAAATAAGACAATCGATTCTGCAAACCATTCCATCACATATCATTATATGAATAAGGAACATGAATTATATGTATCCTTTGACATTGATCAAGAGAAGGTTACAGAGCTATCCTTTTATAAAGCACATCCATCGGATTCAGAAGAAGAAACCCAGGATACTGCCAGGGGTGAACTGATGGCTATGATTGGTGACAGCAAAGTTTATTATAATGAGGCTATGGTATATCTAAAATCCGTACAGGAAAATTATGAGAAGGAGTATGGAAAAGATATTTGGGAAGTTGATATACAAAATGATGGAAATAGCTTTGGTGATCTCATAAAAGATGTAGTAATCGATCAAATCATTGAACTAAAAATCATTGTTGATAAGGCGAAGGAACTGGGAATTGAGTTGGATTCAGATGAAAAGGCAGATGCAAGAGCCTTTGCTAGAGAACATTATGAAGGGCTGTCGGATCAGGATATCATTAAATACCATATGACCAAAGAGTTATTGGAAAACGTATATGCCAATAATATTCTTGCAGAGAAAGTATTCGAAACCGTTACAATCAATGTTGATAATACAGTTCCAGATCATGAGGCTCAGCAGATTACGGTGCAGCATATCTTAATCAAGGGAACAAAGACCAATGATGAAGGAAAAGAAGTTGCTTTAAGTCAGGAAGAAAAGCAGGTAAAATACGATAAAGTACAAAGTCTTCTATCAAAAGCAAAGGAAACAGAAGATTTTTATGCCCTTGCTGAGGCTAATACGGAAGCGGATACCATTGAATACACCTTTGGTAGAGGGACAGGCCCTACCGAGTATAGTAGCGCTTTTGAGCAGGCAGCATTCACCTTAAAAACTGGAGAAGTTAGTAATATTATTTCTACAGAATATGGTTGGCATATCATTTACTGTGTTACTGATTTTAATGAGGATGCCACTACTCAGGTGAAGGAAAATATTATTGAACAAAGAAGAATGGACATGTTCGCCAATGTATTTAGTGAATGGTCCACGGACTATGATGTGGTGATTAATACAGAAGCTTGGAAAAGCATTTCCTTTGAATAATATAAAAAAAACAGGGATGATCATTAGGTCATCCCTGTTTTGTCTTCTATAATCTTATAAAGTTTATTAATCCCCAAGATGACTAGGGAAGAAGTCAGAATCCCTAGGAGAATTCCTCCCAAAGCATCGCTTGGATAATGTACAAATAGATAAATTCTTGAAAAGGCAATGGCAAGGGCAATAATAATGGCCCCAATAGCAGTTAAGCGGTGATAATATATAAGAACCGTTGCCGAAGCGGCAGCTACCATGGAATGACCAGAGGGAAAGGAGGGGGTTATGGGACAGGAGATTAATAAAGGAACCCATGGATATGCATGACATGGGCGTGGTCTCATTATTAAGGGCTTTATAATATGATCGCCTAGAATTAAGGATAAACAGATGGTACAAATTAGAGCAAGGCCACTTTTTTGATATTTGCGAGTCAGTAGGAGGAGAAAGGCAATGAAAATCCAAAGGAATGCTCCATTACCAAGGGATGTGACAAAGACCATAAGAGTATCAAGGAAGGAACTTTTCCAATGACCTTGAATAAAAAAAAGAATTTCCTTATCTATTTTCTGTATCCAATTCAACATAGAAACCGCTTCTTATTATCTTTATTATATTATATTTTCTTAAAGGAAGATAAATGCCTATGAAAAAAGGAGGGAAACTCCCTCCTTTACATACGGTTATTTCTATGCTTGCATAATTTCTTGTTCCTGTATTTCTTTTTCCTCTATGTGTTTTTCTAATAAGTAGGTCACTTCTAAATGTTTAGGGGTGATTTTATAAATATATGTTTTTAAACGTAGTATAAATTTTCTGATGGATATACGGCATCACAAGTTACATCAATACCAAGCTTCTTTAATATCTGTTCATCATTACGATTCAGCATCACTGTAGAATGAGCCTGGACACCTTTTAACATGGACAGTTTTTCATAAGCTATTTGGGCTGTTGGATTGGTTACCGCGCTGATGCTTAATGCAATCAATATTTCTGTAGCATTTAGATGGGTAATCTTGCTGTTTAAATCCTTTTCCTTTAAATCACGAATGGTCTTTAAAATCAATGGAGATAAAAGATAGATATCGTCACTAATGCCAGCCATATACTTAATAGCGTTTAGAAGAGCTGCAGAGCAACTATCCATGGTGGCAGAACTCCTGCCGGTGATGATTTTACCATCGGGTAATTCAAAGGCAATTACGGAGATGTTTTCGCTATCACCGTATTTTTCCTTCAGCTTTATAGCATATTCTCTTGCGGGAAGAACGCAACGTCGATCCTCTTGTTTTAGCTGTAATTCCTCCATGATAACTTTTATGCGATTTAAAGATTCCTCATCAAGAAGGCCTTTCTTAAAATCACAGATGGTAGAAAAATATCGACGGATAATTTCTTGTTTGGAAGCCTCTACAACAACGGAGTCATCAGTAATGCCAAAACCAACCCGGTTCACACCCATATCCGTAGGAGAATGGTAAATAGATTCTTTCCCTGTTATTTTTTCTATAATTCGTTTCACTACTGGAAACATTTCAAGATCTCGGTTGTAATTTACAGTTACCTGTTGATAATGCTCAAAATGGAAATTATCAATCATATTAACATCCTTTAAGTCTATGGTTGCGGCTTCATAAGCAAGATTTAATGGATGTTTTAGTGGAACGTTCCATACAGGAAACGTTTCAAATTTTGAGTAACCAGCGGATTTTCCCATCTTATATTCATGATATAGCTGGTTTAAGCAAGTAGCCAGCTTACCACTGTTGGGGCCTGGAGCGGTAACAACAACGATTGGTTTTGTTGTTTGAATGTAGGGGTTGATTCCATAGCCATTTTCGCTAACGATGGTTTCCACATCTGCAGGATAACCAGGGATCTCAGAATGCTTGTAAACCTTAATATTTCGACGTTCTAATTTATTAATAAAAACAGTTGTGGCAGGTTGCTTATTATATCTGGTGATTACCACACTGTTTACCTCAAGGCCGTAACTTCTTAAGTCATCAAGTAAACGCAAAACCTCCATATCATATGTGATACCATAATCACCACGGATTTTATTCCGTTCAATATCGCCGGCATATACACAAATGATGATTTCCGCCTGATCCTTTAATTTCTGAAGCAACTTTATCTTGGCGTTCTCATCAAAACCGGGAAGCACTCTTTGAGCATGCTTATCTCCGATTAATTTCCCGCCAAACTCTAGATATAATTTATCATAATTATTTACTCTTTCTAAGATGTACTTTGATTGCTCCTCAATATATTTTTGCGGATCAAAACCTGTCTTCATTTGGTATCCTCCCTTAAATGTTCTAAATATGTTATCGGTAAATTTATTGTAATTTTGTAGGTATTTATAGTAGTTATCTTGAATTTCTATATCTGCTTTATGTAATAGTATATCTATATTGGGGTTCATAATGCAAGATAAACAAATAGAAAACCATATTCTATCATAATGGAAAATTAAAAAAAGTCAAACGTCTTTTCTTAATTTTACTTACCATTTTATAGAGGAGACTTATTATCACATAATTAAGTATAATAAGTACATTTTTTTGAGGAATAACTTCATTAATTACATGTCTTGAGAAAGAACTTTATTCTTATTGTTGGAAGAGGAAATTTATTTAGTTTTGAAAATGAAACTTACTTAGCAATAATAAGAAGTGGAATTTATTATTGGTTGACCTTTTCTTTAATTCTTGAAGCCAAGATTGTAACATGTTAAAATAATGGAAACAAATGGGTGTTGCAGGGGCACATAAATGGTGCAACTCCTTGTTATATTACAAACTATGCTATGTGTTTCATTCAAAGAATAATGTATTTTATAGAAAGAGGTTGAATTTATGTGTGGAAGATATAATTTTACAGTGGAAGAAAGTGAAGAAATCCAGGAGATACTTGAAAAAATCAATGTAAAGTTTCAGGAAAAAGAAGTTAAGACAGGAGAAATATTTCCCACAAATCAAGTACCCATTCTAATAGAAGAGAAGAAGGAGCTTTCACCTGTTTTAAGTATTTGGGGATTTCCGAAGTTTGATAAAAAAGGGGTCATTATCAATGCTAGATCAGAAACAGCCTTTGAAAAAAAGACCTTTCGAAACAGTTTATTAGAAAGACGTTGCATTATTCCTTCCACAGGCTTTTATGAATGGGATAGCCAAAAACAGAAATATCTTTTCCGGGTAGAAGATAGTAATACTTTATATATGGCAGGCCTGTATTCCTATTATGGTGATGAGATGCGTTATGTTATTCTGACCACACAAGCCAATGAATCCATCCAAGACGTTCACCATCGTATGCCCTTAGTTATTCCAAAACAGGATATAGAGGCTTGGATCTGTGATTATTCAGTAACCAATGAGATATTGCATCGGACTCCTCCGTTTTTAGTTAGAGAGTTAGTATAGGAAGTTTTTATGTATAAAACCCTTCTTTACATCGAACACTAGTTCTGGTATAATAATTTTAGAGGGGTGAACATATGTATGGATAATTTAATTTTTCACATTGATGTGAATTCGGCTTTCCTCAGTTGGGAAGCCGTTTATCGACGACACATCCTTGGAGAAACTACGGATTTACGAGAGATTCCTTCCGCAGTTGGCGGAGATATTAAAAAACGCCATGGCATTATTTTAGCAAAGTCGGCGCCAGCTAAAAGATATGGTATTCGAACGGGTGATACGATCAGTGATGCAAAGAATCTTTGTCCCCAGCTGGTATTGGTTCCTCCCCATTATGATTTATATGATACTTGTTCGAAAGCATTTATGGAAATCTTACGGGAGTATTCTTCAAGGGTTGAGCAATACTCTGTAGATGAAGCCTTTTGTGATATGACTGGAACCATAAGTATCTATGGTTCTGCTGTAGTGGCTGCCAATATGATCAAAGACAGAATTTATAATGAACTGGGATTTACCGTGAATATCGGTATATCTACAAATAAACTACTGGCTAAGATGGCTTCTGATTTTAAAAAGCCGAATTTAGTCCACACCTTATTTCCAGAGGAGATTGAAATGAAGATGTGGAAGCTACCAGTGGAGGAACTGTTTTATGTCGGCCATGCAACCAAGAGAAAGCTTCATGCACTAGGTATTCATACCATAGGTGAATTGGCCAAGACGGATTTGAATATCTTAAGAGCCCATTTTAAAAAATATGGGGAGATCATCTATGCATTTGCTAACGGAATCGATCTATCTGTAGTTGCGGAGGAAGCAGCACCCAACAAGGGCTATGGAAATTCCACAACCATAGCATTTGACGTAGATGATGAACAGGTTGCTAAGATTGTCTTGCTATCCTTGGCAGAGACGGTCTGTACAAGGTTACGTGCGGATTCTGTGATGGCCACGGTGGTTGCTGTCAGAATGGTAACCCATGAGTTTCACCATACATCCCATCAGAGGACCTTACTTACGGCGACAAACACCACCAATGAAATCCATAAGGTGGCTTGTAAACTTTTTGATGAGATGTGGGATGGCACTCCCCTTAGAAAACTTGGAATTCATACTAGTAAGATAGTTTCTGGTGACTCCTTAAGGCAAATGAATCTATTTGATATGGATCGCTATGAGAAGTTTTCTAAGTTGGATCTTGCAGTGGATCGCATACGAGATCGATATGGGGTCGATTCAATTATGAGAGCCATTTTCTTAAACAAGCATATTTATCATATGTCAGGGGGAATACCACCGGAAAAGAGAAAAGTTAAGAATAAAGAAGGGATTATTTAATGTATCATATGCCTGTCGATGTGATTGCAACTTTTAATGTGCAGGGTAGGATTAAACCCAATTACATCCGTCTGGAGGATGAGGAGCATATCCTGCGTACCTACAAAATAGAGAAGATCCTTTATAGCAGGGAAGAAAATTATGCTGGGATTTCTGCTCTTCTTTTCTGTTGTAATATCCTTAGAGGAGAGTGTATGCAAATGATAAATCTTAAATACCATATTAAAACGCATCAATGGGTTTTGGTGAAGGAAAACTAAAAAGGAAAAATCATAAAAATCCCGATCAATAAGTATAAATTAGACAAGGACTTTCTTATTGATACGGGATTTTTTTATGTACTTTCTACTCCATATTCTTTGTAGTCTGCTAAACGATCTACACAGGCCTTGTAATAGGTATGGTCGATCTCTATACCAAGAAAACGACGATTTAGCTGCCTAGCGGCTACACCAGTGGAAGCAACGCCCATAAAAGGATCAAATACCAGATCCTTTTCATTGCTGGCCAGTTTGATAATATGCTTTAAAATTGGGAGTGGTTTTTGGGTGGGATGTTTGGGGTTTTTTAATCGCTCGCTTCCCATACAGATGGGACATTCAAAGAAATTGTGCATTTCACTCTGTTTGGTGAAATTCCAGGTATGCCCCTTGTTCCACATACATACAATCAACTCGCAGCTATTTAAAAAAGATGATTTTCGAATATTGGGAATGGGGTTTGTCTTATGCCATACCATGAACTGAAAGGTGGCAAAGACAGGATCAAAAACCTCATGCCATTTCCCAATCATATTATAACTGGTGAAAACAAAGATATTACCCTTGGGTGACAGTATTCTTTTAAAATCCTCCAGAAAATCGGCTGGAGACAATTCTTCCAGATCCCATTGAGCAACATCATTATTAATTTCTGATCTCCAATCAAAATGCATGTTGCCGGTGGAGTATTTGGCTAGATTATAAGGGGGATCACATAGAATTAGGTCGATGCTCCTGTCGGGAATATCCTTCATAATCTTCATACAGTCTCCCTGTAGAAGCTTGTAACTCTTTATTCCCATCACATCAATCATATTAACTGAAAGCTCCTTTCAAATGCCGATAAGGAATAAATCCGCCTATCGAATCTTTTGTAAACAATGATTTTATTTATGTCTTTCCAATGATGTTGACGAGTTGTAATAGAGTTCTTTTTTGTTTATGAATTACAAAGGTTGATTAAGGTTGATTATGACTTATTATACCATTTATTAGAAAAAATCCAAGGGATTTTAAGAAAGAAAACAAAATGCCGTACCCTAATTTAGGTACGGCATTCAAAGGAGAAAGTAAGGGAGAAAGATCTATAAGTAATGAGGACACTTTCTATTTGCTATATTTTTTCTCTAATTCTTCTAGGATATCTAGATAATGGGTTCTAGTGCCATTTTTATCAGCTTCTGCTTCAAAGTCAGCTGTTTCTTGATTTACTTGATCTATAATTTCCTTGGAAAGTTGGCGAGTAGCAAAGCTATAAACTACAGTGTCCTCTTTTTGTATATGTCGCTTCAAGAGATTCGTATAGCCTACGGCATTGGCAATAACATCGATGATACGGGTATCATCACCCTTTTTCACCTCTTCTAAAGCCTCTTCTAATTCTCGAATATATAAACGTCCAAAATCATGTTCTACCATCATTCCATGGGTAATTAATTTTGTACCCACAGGGCCTAAGTGTTCCACCATTCGATTAAACAATAATTTTTCTTCTTTACCATGATGATGGTTATCAGCATAATTACGGATGAAATCAATCATTTTGGCAAAGTCTTCATAACAGATGTCTTCACCCTTGTAAATGCCATAGCAGGCATTCCTTACAACCTCTAGCATCCGTAAAATGTTTTGATGCTCTTCCATCATAAGTTTAACACTATCCATCTTAAACCTCCTTAGAAATGTTTAATGTAGTATCATCTAATTTCTTATATATAAAGCCGAATTCATTTACCAAACCATTGATCCATGCGTCTCGAAGTTCATAATAAACTTCAATTTGGCCTCCTACTTCATCCCAATAATTCTGGTGCACACATTGGTTTCTTCTTAAGGTAATATCATTTTCACCCTGACTCAATATACTGTAAGCATGATCGCAGGGCATACCATCCAAGAGGTTATCGGATATGACTTGGTAAATCTTTTGAGCATTGGGTTCTTGGTTAGCAAGGGTTTCGGCTAGTTTTTTACCCTTATTAGAAAGAATTTGTTTTATTTCATCTATGGTTTCTGGCTTTTCTTTTAATAATTTTGTTATGGAATATGCATACTGATATTCCACCAAGGATACCTTATCTTGCAGCCATCCATGAATATTGCTTAAGTCAATCATCTCTTCGAGAGGTTTGTTTTCTAAGCTACCATAAGCTTGTGTACATTCCTCTCTTAAGGATAAACCATGTTTCTCGCCTATTTGAAAGATTTCTTCAACAATTTCATGTTGTAATTTGATTTTGTTATACAACCAATAATGAATGGGTCCTAAAAATGCACTCATTGCTTTAATACCTACCTTTTTGTTTTATTTATTAAAAATTGAAATGAAATGTTTGTTTAAGAAAATCTACCGGACAAATATTTCATATCTATCCGGTAGATTTTCCATGTGTTGGGGGATTTATTCTAAAAATAACTTGATATCATCTTCAACAGTTCCGATTCCTGCTATACCAAAGTTTTCAACTAAAACTTTAGCAACATTCGGAGAAAGGAAAGCAGGTAGTGTTGGTCCAAGATGGATGTTCTTCACACCTAGATATAATAGGGAAAGAAGAACGATAACAGCTTTCTGCTCATACCATGCAATATTGAAGGCAATTGGAAGTTCATTAATATCCTGAAGTTCAAATACTTCCTTCAATTTAAGAGCGATTAATGCAAGAGAATAGGAGTCATTACATTGTCCAGCATCCAGGACTCTTGGAATACCGTTAATATCACCTAATTCTAACTTGTTATATTTATACTTAGCACAACCTGCAGTTAAAATAACCGTATCCTTTGGAAGTGCCTTGGCAAAATCAGTATAGTAATTTCTAGACTTTTGACGACCGTCGCAACCAGCCATAACAAAGAATTTACGAATAGCTCCACTCTTAACAGCTTCTACTACTTGATCAGCAAGGGCAAATACTTGATTGTGAGCAAATCCACCAATGATTTCACCTTTTTCGATTTCAATTGGAGCCTCACAGGTCTTAGCCAACTCAATAATCTGGGAGAAATCCTTATGACCCTTTTCATCACGTTCAATATGTGTACAACCTGGAACACCAGATGCACCGGTAGTAAATAATCTATCCTTATAGGAGGCAGCAGGAGGAACAACACAGTTGGTAGTCATAAGGATTGGACCACGGAAGCTTTCGAATTCCTCTTTTTGTTTCCACCATGCATTACCGTAGTTACCGATAAAGTGTTTGTATTTCTTAAATGCTGGGTAGTAGTGAGCAGGAAGCATTTCGGAGTGAGTATATACGTCAACACCAGTTCCTTCGGTTTGCTCTAATAATTGTTCTAAATCTCTTAGGTCATGACCAGATACTAAGATACCAGGGCGGGTTCCTACACCGATATTAACCTTGGTAATCTCAGGATTTCCATAAGTTCCTGTATTAGCTGCATCTAGAAGAGCCATGCCATCTACACCAATTTTACCAGTTTCAAGAGTAAGTGAAATTAAGTCATTCACGCTTAAGCTATCATCTAAAGTTGCTGCCAGTGCTTTTTGCATAAATGCACTGATTTCAGCATTATCGTAGTTTAATTCATTAGCATGCTTCATGTAAGCTGCCAAACCTTTTAGTCCATAAGTAATTAACTCTCTAAGGCTTCTGATATCTTCGTCCTTTGTTGTAAGAATACCAACTGTGGTAGATTTTCTGTCTAGTTCTTCTCTTGTGCTAGCCTTCCAAAGAGCAGCTTCTGGTAGAGAGCTTTGATCGGTAACTTGTGCTAATAATTCGTTTTTAAATTTTAAGGTCTCAAATACTCTTAAGTAAAATATCTCATCATCGAAGTTCGCATTAGTAATTGTTGTGAACAGGTTGATGGTAACATAGTGGTTAACCTCAGGTGAAATCTCTACACCTTGTTTTCTAAGGGCAGTGGTTACTGCGCTTAAGCCTTTGGTTGCATAGATTAATAAATCTTGCATTCTTGCCAAGTCTGGTGATTTACCACACACACCAAACTTTGTACAGCCAGTACAGCCAGCTGTTTCTTGACATTGATAACAAAACATTGCATTCTCCATCTTATACTCTCCTTGATTTATTTAAAGTTTTTATATTGTCGCGTTGCTTTTTGTTTACAAGGCGAGTATAATACAGATAAATATAAAAAAGTGTAGCCTTGGCTACAAATAATAAAAAATTTTTTAAATAAGAAAACAATGAACATTTGTATTAATTCAGATGGTTTGACTTCAATGACAGACTTTAAGGAAATGTTTTCTTAAGGAGATTTATTTTTTAATTATGGATTTATAAGGGGATATTGTCTCAGTAAGATGGGTTCTATTTTAAAGTATTTAGAGGAAGTGTTATCTTTGTTAGTTTAATTTTAATCAAAGATTTTAGAGGAAGTATGCTTTTGTAGATTATTTATAATTATGGATTTTTAAAGGAATAATTATTTCTAAATATTATTTTTATAGATTGATTTCAATCATAGATTTTAAAATGAATCTCATGTATGAAAAGAATAGATGGAAAAGTGTCGATACATAAGAGTCGATGGAAAAGAGCCGATGTATACGAAAGATGGATGTTTATTATTAACTAGTACTTTTTAAGTAAATGAATGGTCAAGTCCAGCAGTTTGGTGTCATGTGAAAGGGGAGATTAAGATGGAGAAATATCATCCGGTACTAAAGCAGTGTGTATTGTTTCGAGGTATTGAAGAAAATAATTACGGACATTTATTAAAATGTATGAACGCACAGTATAAACATTATAAGGAAGGAGAATACATATTTTTTGCAGGAGATGTGATTAATACCGTAGGAATAGTACTTAGCGGTTCCTTACAAATCATTAAGGAAAGTCTTGCGGGAAATAAATTGATAGTTGCTGTGATTCGGCCATCGGATCTGTTTGCAGAAGGGATTGTCTGTACGGCAAAACGGATTTCACCAGTAACGGTACAGGTAAAGGATGATGCTCAGGTTCTCTTAATTCCTTATGAAAGAATTCTTCGTTCCTGCGGAAATGGTTGTAACTTCCATATTGGTTTAATCCAGAATATGATGGTGGTATTAGGAGAGAAAAACATAGGCTTAAACCGTAAAATAGAACTACTGACATTGAAGGGAATGAGAGAAAAAATCGCTAGCTACCTGCTTAGCGAAGCCAATGAAACCGAAGGTAAAATATTTCAAATCATGCTAAATAGAACGGAAATGTCTAATTACTTGAATGTCTCTAGAACCTCTATGTGTAGAGAATTGACTAGAATGAAGGATGAGGGCTTAATAGATTTTTATGGGAGAAGCTTTAAGATATTGGATCGGGAGAGGCTGGCTAAGTGTTTGGAGTAGGATAGCTTGATGTAAAATTTGAATATAGCACAAGGTGCTTGAAAGTATAAATAATATAAAAAATATATACAATTTTGTAAGTAACTGTTATATAATGGGATTATGGTAAAAGTAGTGATAAAAATATAAAATATGGATACTTTTTATTTATTCCGAAGGAAATGAAATAGGAAAGAGAATTGTGAATGGTAAGGCACCTTTTGGTTTGTTTGGCATCAAAAAGATGAACCTTCGGTAGAATTAATGAAATATTATATATGATAAGGAATTATGCATATGAAAAATATTACATTTATTGATACGGAGGTATCTGAAAAAAATAAAATATTAGATTATGGGGCAGTAAAGATTACTGGAGAAGCCTTACATACCACATCCGCTTCTGAATTCCATAGATTTATTGATGGGGAAGAATTTTTATGTGGTCATAATGTGATAGATCATGATATGAAATATATTTATCAAACATTAGGTCAGGTAGAATATAATGATTTTTTAAATCGCTGGAATGTTATAGATACCCTATATCTTTCACCCTTATTGTTTCCCCATAGGCCATATCATAAACTTCTTAAAGATGATAAATTACAAACAGAGGAGATTAATAATCCTCTTAATGATGCAAAGAAAGCAAAAAATCTATTCTTAGATGAAATAGAAGCATTTCAAAAGTTACCATACGCTCTTAAAAAAATATATAGTGGCCTACTTAGTAATACCATAGAGTTTGGGGCGTTTTTTCGTTACATAGACTATCATATCAATGCTGATATGATTCAGGTAGATATTTTGGATTATTTTCAAGATAAGATTTGTAGCAATAGTAATTTAATTCAATTTATTCAAGAGGCTCCTTTGGAACTAGCTTATTGTCTTTCCTTGATACAGGTTGTGGATGAATATTCAATTACGCCAAGATGGGTAGTAATCAAATACCCTAAGGTAGATTATATTTTAAATAATCTAAGGGGAACTCCTTGTATTCAAGGGTGTAGCTATTGTAATGAAAAGCTAGATGCCAAGAAAGGACTAAAAATGTTTTTTGGTTACAATGAATACCGTTCTTTTGATGGAGTTCCACTACAGGAGATGGCTGTAAATACTGCACTTCATAATATGTCATTACTTGCAGTATTTCCAACAGGTGGAGGAAAATCAATTACCTTTCAAGTACCAGCTCTTATGGCTGGTAAGTATACCAAGGGCTTAACGGTGGTCATATCGCCCTTGCAGTCCTTGATGAAGGATCAGGTGGATAATCTAGAAAAAAATAATATTACAAGTGCTGTAAGTATAAATGGATTACTGGATCCGATTGAGCGAGCAGAAGCACTTCGCCGAGTAGAAGAGGGTGAGGTAAGCTTACTTTATATATCACCAGAATTACTTCGTTCAAGAACCATAGAAAGGTTATTATTAGGACGAAAGATAAATCGCTTTGTCATTGATGAGGCTCACTGCTTTTCTGCTTGGGGACAGGATTTTCGTGTGGATTATTTGTATATCGCAGAGTTTATTAGAAATTTGTGTAAGAAGAAGAATTTACAGGAAATAATACCTGTATCTTGTTTTACAGCAACTGCAAAGCAAAATGTAATTGAAGATATTAAAAATTATTTTTATCATAACTTAAATCTTAATTTGGAATTATTTGCAGCTAGTTCTGCTAGAAAAAATTTATCTTATAAGGTAATTCAAAAAGCAGAAAATGATAAGTACAATGCTATACGAGATCTTTTAAGCTATAAGAAATGCCCAACGATTATCTATGTTTCAAGAACAAAACGGGCTACTGATTTGGCAGAGCGTTTGAATCAGGATGGCTATGTAGCGAAAGCATATCATGGTCAAATGGATAAAAAGGAAAAAAGAGAGAATCAGGATGCATTTATCCGAGGTGAAGTTGATATTATGGTTGCCACCTCGGCTTTTGGTATGGGCGTTGATAAGAAAAATGTTGGTTTAGTTATCCATTATGATATATCAGACTCTCTGGAAAATTATGTGCAGGAAGCAGGGCGAGCAGGAAGAGACCCAAGCATTTCTGCTGAATGTTTTGTTCTATTCAATGATGAAGATTTAAATAAGCATTTTTTAATGTTAAATCAGACCAAGATTACTCTGGAAGAAATTCAGCAGGTGTGGAAAGCTATCAAAAGTGCAACACGCACGCGATCTAGAATGTCTAATTCGGCACTGGAGATAGCAAGACATGCAGGATGGGATGACAATTTGAATGATATAGAAACCCGTGTTAAAACAGCAATTGCAGCACTGGAGGATGCTGGTTATATAAAACGGGGCCAGAATATACCGCATATCTATGCAGATAGTATTCAGGCGAGAAGTGCAATGGAAGCAATAGATAAAATAAAGCAATCCAATGCTTTTGAAGAAAAAGAAGAGGAACAAGCAATCCGAATTATTAAAAAATTAATTTCTAGTAGAAGTAGAAAAAATGATCAAAAGGATGTTGCAGAATCTAGGGTTGATTATATTTCTGATTCTTTAGGAATTTCCAAAGAACAAGTATTAAAAATAATACAAAAACTTCGAGATATCAGACTTCTAACCGATTCTAAGGATCTTACTGCGTATTTGGAGGATGGTTCAGGGTTAAAAGGTATGAACATACTGAAATGCTATCAAAAATTAGAGAAGTTCTTGTTGAAAGAGCTGTCTGAGGAACCAATCGTAGTGAATTTGAAAGAACTAAATGAAAAATTAGAAGAGGAAGGGCTTAAGAATATAACACCCGATAAAGTTAGAACCCTTATGAATTATTGGGCTATTAAAGGGATCATGAAAAGAGAAAATATAAAGTATTCACATAATCATGTGAAACTGGCACTTCTGCAAGATAAGCAAAAAATTCTTAAAAACATGGAGAAACGTTGGGATATCGCTGAATTTATTTTACAACGTTTAGATGAGATCAATATAGATAATGAAACAACCGTTGAGTTTTCTGTACTTGAGCTTAAAGAGGACTATGATTTTGATAGGCAACTATTAATGAAACAGGCCTCTAGTCAAGAGATAGAAGAAGCTTTATTTTATCTTTCAAGAATCGGTGCTCTAAAACTGGAAGGCGGATTCCTAATAACCTATAACACAATGAGTATCGAACGAGTAGAGAGAGATAATAAGATAAGATATAAGTTGGAAGATTATAAAAAACTAAAACAATATTATGAACAAAAAACACAAATGATTCATATCGTTGGCGAGTATGCAAGGAAGATGATGGAGGATTATCAGGCAGCGCTACAGTTCGTAGATGATTATTTTCGGCTGGAGTATAGTTCCTTTCTTCGCAAGTATTTTAAGGGTAGTCGAGGTGATGAAATTAAGAGAAATCTTTCCCCAGAGAAGTTTTCTAAGCTTTTTGGAAAGTTATCTCCAGCTCAATTAAGAATAATAAATGATAAGCAATCTCAATACATTGTTGTTGCAGCAGGGCCGGGTAGTGGGAAAACAAGAATTTTGGTACATAAATTGGCATCCTTACTACTTATGGAGGATGTTAAGCATGAGCAACTTTTGATGATAACATTTTCAAGAGCAGCAGCTACAGAATTTAAAAAGCGACTAATAGAGTTGATTGGTAATGCTGCTAATTTCGTTGAAATAAAAACATTCCACTCATATTGTTTTGATCTTTTAGGACGTGTTGGTACAATTGAAAAATCTGATAAAGTAATAAAAGAGGCAATAGAGCGCTTAAATCAAGGCGAAGTGGAACCTTCGCGGGTAGCAAAAACAGTGTTAGTAATAGATGAGGCTCAGGACATGGATGAGTATGAAACTAGGTTGATACAAGAACTGATACGGATAAATCCAGAGATGAGAGTGATAGCAGTAGGAGATGATGATCAAAATATTTACTCATTTCGGGGATCTGACTCTAAGTATATGAGTGGATTATTAAGCATAGAAAATTCAAGACTATATGAATTAGTTGAGAATTACCGTAGTAAGTCTAATCTGGTTCAATTAGCAAATGTATTTGTTGAAAAGATAAAAAACCGTATGAAGCATAATCTGATAATTCCAATTCAGAAGGATAATGGACAAATACAAATTGTTCAATATCGTAGTAACAAATTTTTAGTTCCAGCTATTCAAAAATTGATAATGAAGGGAATATACGGTTCTACGGGCATATTAACGAAAACCAATGAGGAAGCTTTGCAAGTAGCTGCTTTATTAAAGAAGAACAGTATACGAACCAGATTATTAAAAACCAATGAAGGGTTTAAATTGGAACATTTAGTAGAGATACGATTTTTTCTAGAGCAGCTTCAACTGACCAAAGATACTTATATCTTATCCGATGATATTTGGTCAAATGCAAAGGAACAATTACAAAAGATATATAAAACTAGTAAGAACTTAAATTTATGTTTGCGTTTAATAAAGGATTTTGAAGTAGCAAATCCAGAGGTTAAATATACATCGGATTTCATGACATTTTTAAGTGAATCAAAAGAAGAGGACTTTTATGATCGCACTCAAGGAATTGTAACAGTAGCAACAATTCATAAATCCAAAGGTTGGGAGTTTGATCATGTCGTTATGCTATTAAGTGATTTTTACTTAAATTCTGATGAAGCAAAAAGATTATTATATGTTGGGATAACTAGAGCAAAAAAGAGTCTCACAATCCACTATAACAACAACTATTTTTCTGTACAAACCAATTTAAGATATCGTACGGTTGAGGCCATGCATTATTTATATGACTATTCATATTATGAAGATTCTAACTGTATTGTAAAGCAATTGCGTCATAGGGATATCTTTTTATCTTATTTTTACAAAGTTAGAAATCTAGTTTGCAAAATGAAAAGTGGAGACAAATTAAAAGTTGATGAAGCTGGTTGTTTGGATTTAGAGGGTAACCGTATTTTGTATTTTTCAGAACGATTTAAAAAAGAGTTGAAACAATTCAAGCGAAAAGGATACCAGCCGATTGATGCCAAGGTAGATTATGTTCTATATTGGAAAGAAGAGAAGAAAGAACAGGAGGTTCCAATTGTATTTGCGGTTCTTGAGTTTGAAAAGTAATTAGTAATAATTGGGTATGCTTGAATGTTAGGGAGGATTATAATGAATAATAAAAGTGAGATTATTACAATAAATTATTATAATGAAAATGCGGAAAAATTTTATAATGATACCTATAATGTTGCTTTTTCTAAGATACAAAACATCTTTATTAAATACTTAAATAGCAATGCATACATACTAGATTTTGGTTGTGGCTCAGGAAGAGACAGTAAGGTATTCATGGATAAAGGATTTAAAGTAGATGCATTAGATGGTTCCATAGAAATGTGTAAACGGGCAGAAAAAATACTAGGAAAAAAGGTGCTATGTCAACAGTTTCAAGATCTCAATGATGTTAATAAATATGATGGCATATGGGCATGTTCATCTATCCTACATTTAGAGATTCAAAAGCTTTATGATGTTTTTATAAGAATGAGAAAAGCTTTGATAGTTGGAGGATACCTATATACATCATTTAAATATGGAAATTTTAGTGGATTTCGAAATGGAAGATATTTTACAGATATGACGGAGGATAGGTTAGAAGATTTTCTTGCATCGGTGGGGGGATTTGAAACTGTAGAAATGATGATTAGTTCTGATGTAAGGCCAGGGAGAGAAGATGAAAAATGGATCAATATAATTCTAAGAAAATCGAATATACAATAGAATCCCAAACGTCACTTAGTAATCTTAATCTATGGGAAGACTACGCTTATCAAAATGTAATTACAGGGGATAGTAGATTTTTATACTATCAGTTAATAATGAGTATTTTATCTTCAGATCGAATTGATATTATAGTTTCATTTTTAATGGAGTCCGGTGTTCGCTTAATTCTTGATGATTTAAAAGCCGCATTAAAAAGAGGAGCAAAACTTAGAATATTAACCGGAAATTATCTAGGGATAACTCAACCTTCCGCATTATTTCTCCTTAAGAAAGAATTAGGCGACCAGGTGGATCTTCGATTATATAGTAATCCGAATAAATCATTTCATCCTAAATCATATATTTTTCATCAGAAAAATAATGGTGAAATTTACATTGGATCATCGAATCTTTCTTATGGGGCACTGACCTCGTCCATAGAGTGGAATTATCGTTTTACGAAATCATCGAATGGAGAAGATTTTAATGGATTTTATAAGGCATTTAAAGATTTGTTTTATAACCATTCCTATGTTGTAACAGATAAAGTGTTAATTGATTATTCAAAGAATTGGAAAAAACCCTATGTAAGCAAGGACTTTGAAAGATATGAAAAACAGCAGCATAAGGCCGTAAATATTTTCAGACCTAAGGGGGCACAGATTGAGGCTTTATATTTATTAGAAAAAAGTCGCGCTGAAGGTTTTGATAAGGGAATTATTGTAGCTGCAACTGGGGTTGGTAAAACTTATTTGGCTGCCTTTGATTCAGAACAGTACAAAAAAATCTTATACGTTGCCCACAGGGAAGAGATTCTTAGACAAGCAGCACAAAGTTTTTACAATATAAGAAAATCTGATAATTATGGATTTTTTACTGGTAAGCAGAAAGATACTGGAAAAGCAGTAATATTTGCTTTAGTACAATCGATTGGTAAGGAAAAATATCTTCGTTCGGACCTATTTGATCAAGAGTATTTTGATTATATCATCATTGATGAGTTTCATCATGCGGTTGCAAATAATTATTTAAATATTATTAACTACTTTAAACCCAAATTTATGTTGGGACTTACAGCTACTCCTGAACGTTTGGATTCAAAAAATGTATTTGCTTTATGTGACTATAACATTGTATATGAAGTTCGATTAAAAGAATGTATCAATAAGGGCTGGCTGGTACCTTTTCATTATTATGGGATTTATGATGAAACAGTAAATTATGAGAATATTCGTTATTTAAATGGTAAGTATCATGAAAAAGATTTGGAAAAAGCCTTGATGCTTAATCGACGAAGGGAACTAATTTTCAAACATTATAGTAAGTATAGCTCAAATAAAGCACTAGGCTTTTGTTCATCGAAGCTCCATGCAGAATATATGGCAAGAGAGTTTAATCATTTTGGAATACCTTCTGCTGCTGTATATAGTGGATGTCAGGGAAAGTATAGCATGGATCGAAGAACAGCAGTGGAAAGTTTAATCAAAGGAGAATTAAAGGTCATCTTCTCTGTAGATATGTTTAATGAAGGTCTTGATATAAAGGATATTGATATGGTTATGTTTTTACGTCCTACCCAGTCACCTACAGTGTTTCTTCAGCAATTAGGGCGAGGGCTTAGAAAATGTAAGGGAAAGGATTATCTCAATGTTCTTGATTTTATAGGTAACTATAGAAGAGCAAATTTAATACCATCATTTTTAAGTAACGAACCTATGAATTTGACCAAGTATAAAGGTTATAAAATTACAGATTTTGAATATCCAGATGAATGTATTGTAGATTTTGATTTTCGTATTGTAGATATTTTTGAGAAACAAGCAAAACAAGAACTATCCATCAAAAATAGAATAATAAATGAGTATAAAAGAATCAAAGGCGAAATAGGACATATTCCTTCAAGAATGGAATTTTTTGCTCAAATTGATTCTGATTTATATGATAGTATAAAAACAAAAAGGAAACTAAATGTATTTGCAAATTATCTTGATTTTTTAAAGGAGATGAACGATCTTACAGAACAAGAAAAGATATTATGCTCCAGTAGAGGCAAGGAATTTATTAACATGATAGAAAACACAAGTATGTCTAAAACATATAAGATGCCACTATTATTAGCGTTTTATAATAATGGAAATATTAAAATGCAGATTTTTGAAGAAGATGTATATCAATGTTTCTATGAATTTTATCACCGCGGTAGTAATAAGGTAGATATGCTTAGATCTAAAAGTACAAGATCGTTTGAAAACTGGGATAAAAGAAAATATATTAAGTTGGCCAAGGATAATCCCATACATTTTATGTTGCAGTCACATGGGGATTTCTTTGTTAAAAAAGAAGGTCCACTACTAGCATTAGCAGAAGATCTCCAAGAAGTAATTCATTTAAGTGCATTTAAAAAGCATATGAAGGATGCGATTGATTATCGTGTTATGAGTTATTATCGTAATCGCAGTTTCATTACAAAATAATCAGTTTAAATTTATTCGTCTAATTCTTAGGAAGAGTCATTTTTGCCACAGATACTAACTTTATTACACTACCATAGACAATAGGCATAAGATATAAATTTTTACACTACCAAAAATCCATATAAAAGTCCACCTTCTTATTGAAAACATGGTTAGAAATTTTCAACAAGAAGGTGGTTTTCATTACTAAAGTTCAGACAGATCTTAATCAGCAGCCGTTATTACATATTCCCAACTATCGAAATCAAACCTAATTTTCGCATCGCCTACGGTTACATATTCAGCATCGATATTGTATTTTTCTCCGCTTCCCAACCAGGATTCTAAGATAGCATCATATAAAAGTTCTGGTGTGGAGCTAATTTTATAAAGAAAAGCTCTTAATATTTCCCTGGCATTTCTGGCAAGTTGATCATAATCGCCTACGATTTCATGTTCATTATTTGTATTTGATAAACCAGTAAGATAATAGGAAGAGAATTGCAGTCGATACTCATCTTTACTATCCTTCATTAATTTAATGCACCATGCATCTAGGGTTCCTCCATGACCAAAGGCAATGTAACTGCTATACATATCATCCAAGTATGGTCTTTCATTAATGTATTTGCGTGTCATATATTCCAATTCTGGTAAATCAAGTTCGTAATATCCCCAGTCACTATATCCGATACCCTGTTCACTGGGCTTTAAGAATTTATCTGTTCCATAAATCTTTACTCCATTGACCATGGTAGATGGTAGTTTATCTAGTTCAAATTTCGATAAGTTTGATAAATCATAATTCCTATAAATTTGTTCTTTTTTGGGTAAAGTAGCTTTGCCTACATAGCTATCAAATACTAATACTCCTTCATAATCACCATAACCCTTTTTTGTATAGTTTTTCGTGTCATTGGCATGATAGCATTTGTATTCATATTGGCCTTTGGTAAACAAGGGTCTTAATACTTCTGGATCAATGAAGTCAAAACCATTGTTTTTACTTACATAAGGTGCAATTCTAGCAGTATGTATAATAACTTCATCAGAATATTTAAATACTTGCTTGTATCTTGTACTATCTCTTTCAAATATTAACGTACTTTCATCTTTTTCATTATAGTTTACGATGATAGAAAAGAATTTTTCGTCAATGTTATGGTATGTGAAGTTTGTTGCAAAAAACCTCGCTGTTGAGCTGTCTAAAGATTCAATGAATATATTAGCATTAATCATTACATAATCATCAACGGTCTCAACAAGACCCTTATAACTTTCATACCCATCCTCGGGTTTATCAAAATAATCTCTTACAATACCATTATTTAAAACAAGATAATTAGCAGGTTTTGAATCAACATTGCTCGGTACAATTGTAGGAATAGGGACAGGGGTAGGTTTTTTTGCATTAGGAAACCAGGGCTTCCCCTCAGAGTCATAAACCAAATATTTCTCTGGAAGACCTTCTATACTATGAATTTTACTGAAGCATACGACTCCTTCATAATCTTTATAATCTTTTGCTTGGGATCCATCATAAAATTTTAATTTGCCCAAAAGACCTAGTGGCTCATAATACACGTACAACTTTCCATCTTTTTTAATTGGTGCATTTTTTGCGTAAACCTCATAGTAATTGTACTGATAATCAGCATCAACTCTCTTTCTCCCAATTTTAAATTCAGCATAATTTCGTCCTCTTTTTATACGAAATACATTGCTTCCTCGATCTTCATAATTCAAATCCATGATGGAAGTTATTTCAGACACTTCTAACATCAATTTATCATCTATTTTATTCTCATATGCTGTCCAGGTCTCATCATAGTTTTGAACCAATAGTAGATATGGGTATGAAGTAGTTTCTGAAGCAAGCACAGGAGTTGGAGTAGGAGATAATGTTGGTTTCGGTGTAGGTTTTATTGTGGGGGTAGGTTTTGGATTTTGATCCGGCTCTTCATCTGAGTCTATATTGTCCATATCAATACTTTCATTGGAGTCTTGTGAATCCGAATTATTCTTAACATTTTCCTTCGATAGATTGTCGGCTGGATTGGTATTATCCTGCGTATTATCTTCTTCGCTAGGTGTTTGGGTTACGATACTTTCGGTTTCATTTTTTTCTTGATTTAATTGCTCTTGTAGTTCTTCTTGTACTTCTTCCTTTTCGCCCTCTTTATTCTCAGGTTCATCTTCATTATTATCTTGTGGAGACTCCTTTGTTCCTTCTACTAAGGCGCTGTCTCCACTTGTATCTTCATCACCAATATCTTCTATATTTGTATCTTGGTTGTTATTATTTGTTAATTCATTGTTGATATCTTCCTTTTTACAACCAATAAATGAAAATATTAGCAATGTAATGAAAATGGTAAAAAGAAGTTTTTTCTTTAGCATCTTATTGTTCTCCTCTCATGTTTTTTAAGCAACTTTAAAAATTTTAAAGCCTTAACAATTACTCAAATTTTAATAAATGAATTTATCTAAACTATTAAAATCCTTGTTATTGTTTGTATAGTTTCTACTATGGTTTTCATTCATAAAGAATAGAATTATTGGATTCAGAGCTGCAAAATTTAAAATAAAAAATATTGGTTACTCATATAAAACATACCATTTTATGTGATATTGTCAATTATAATAGAAGTTTGTGGAAGCCAGGGAGATGGGTGTTTGGAGTATATAATTTTAGAGGTTTAAAAATATCTAGGTTATAACGAATAGCGAATATGAGTTCATAATTTCATTTCTATTTTAGAGATGTAAACATTAAGAAATGAGTTCAGTTTCATTACTATGACAAAAAGGCTTCCTAGGTTAATTAACCTTGAAAGCCTTCCTTTGATTCTAGCTACTGCAGTTGAAGGGACTTGAACCCTCACGGTCTTGCGACCACTAGAACCTGAATCTAGCGCGTATGCCAATTCCGCCACAACTGCAATTGAAATATTAATTTTTACAAGTATATCGCTCCGAATTTGGAACGAATTAGATTATATCACACAGAAATTCTATTTTCAAGATAAAATTATAACGAATTGGAATTTTAGAACAGTAAATAAATAGGATTAAAAACATAAATATTGCTATACAGGGCTAAAATTTTATAAAAAGATAAGTATAAATTAAAGAATAGTATTAATGGCTAATAACTTTGTTTTAGGGGTAAGATTATTGAGATGAAATTGTATAATAAATGTATAAAAATAATAAATATGGATATTGACATATTTGAATTAACGTATTAAAATAATCTCGTATTCCTCGATAGCTCAATGGTAGAGCACACGGCTGTTAACCGTGGGGTTGTAGGTTCGAGCCCTACTCGGGGAGTTTTTTATTTCTTAAAAAATGATATATCATAATTAAAATAATATGTTATTTATCATTTCTAAAATAAATTTTATATAATTAAAATGAAAGTCATCTTCTTAATTATCTAGCAATAACCATTTC
>DUNZ01000064.1 GCA_012839085.1 Clostridiales bacterium | reverse complement strand
GGTTCTGCTTTCAAAATTGTAACTGCCACTGCGGCCTTGGAAGAAGGAGTTGTCTCTCTAACGGATGGATTTTCCTGCCCAGGATTTAAAAGAGTGGAAGATCGAATCATCCGTTGCCACAAAGTTGGGGGACATGGGAGTCAAACCTTTGTGGATGGTATTAAGAATTCATGTAACCCTGTCTTTATGGAGATTGGTGCCAGAGTTGGTGTAGAAAAAACCTATGAATATTATAAAAAGCTGGGATTATTTAACAAGACTGGAATAGATTTACCAGGGGAAGCCAATTCCATTATGCATAAGATAGAAAATATAGGAGCAGTAGAATTGGCAACCATGTCCTTTGGGCAATCCTTTCAGATTACACCTTTGCAATTGCTGGTGGCAGCCAGTGCTGTGGTTAATGGAGGGAATTTGGTCACCCCTCATTTTGGTGTCGAGATTAAGGCTCGCGATGGAAGGACAGTAAAAACCCTACAATATGAACCGACGACCGGGGCTGTAACCAAGGAAACATCGGATATAATGAAGGAACTATTGGAAGCCGTAGTATCCGATGGAACAGGAAAAAGGGCATATCTTCCTGGCTTTCGGGTAGGAGGTAAAACAGCCACATCAGAAAAACTTCCTAGAAGAACTGGTAAGTACATATCTTCTTTTATCGGTTTTGCTCCAGCCAATGATCCACAAGTAATTGCCATCGTCCTTATTGACGAACCGGTAGGAATATATTACGGAGGCACCATCGCTGCACCTGTAATTGCAGAACTTTTTGATAATATTCTACCTTACATGGGAATTGAAGCCAGATATACAGAATCAGAAAAAGAAGTCTATAATATTGGTACCATCACTGTTCCAAACTTTGTTGGTAAAACCAAAGCAGAGGTTAAGGATCTACTGAAAATATACGATTTTGGAGACTTGTACCCCTTAGGAGAAGGGGAAGTAGTAATCGAACAATTTCCTCTTCCAGGGGAAATAGTAAAGAAGAAAAGTGACCTGATTTTGTATTATAATTAATATTGTCATTTAAAATGTTATAAAGTATAATAGCCTTTGATTATTTAAGAGTCTATCTACAGCAGGATAAAGAGCTTTTATGGGTTTACTTTAAGGATAGATTGTATAGTCACCCATAGGTATGTGAATAATAGAACAAAGGATTGAAAAAAACAGAAGAACACTACATAAGAATTGGCTCATATTCATTGAGCAGATAGGAGTTAACATGGAGTTAAAAGTTATATTACCTTGCATAATTTCATTTGCAGTTTGCGTAATTTTATGCCCGTTACTGATCCCGTTTTTAAAGAAATTAAAATTCGGTCAATATGTAAGACAGGAAGGACCGGAAAGCCATTTGAAAAAATCGGGAACCCCAACCATGGGAGGAATCATCATTGTATTAAGTATATCGATCACATCCGTGTTCTACATTAAAGATCATTTGGATATTGTTCCGGTATTATTTACTACTATTGGCTTTGGTATCATCGGTTTTATGGACGATTATATCAAAGTGGTGATGAAGCGCTCCATGGGCTTAAAGCCTTGGCAAAAGTTACTGGGGCAGATTTTAGTAACAGCAATATTCGGTTATTATTTGGTAAATTATACCGAATATACTTCCATGTTGATACCATTTTCTGGTGGTAAGCATGTGGATGTTTCCTATCTTTTTTTACCATTGCTATTTATCACTGTTCTTGGTACAGTGAATGGGTCGAATTTTACCGATGGTTTAGACGGATTGGAATCCAGTGTTACCATGCTAATAGCAACTTTCTTCACGGTGGTATCCATTGGATTGGATAGCGATTTGACACCAATCACAGGTGCTGTTGCTGGAAGTTTACTAGGTTTCCTCTTATATAATGTGTATCCCGCTAAGGTCTTTATGGGGGATACGGGTTCTCTGGCCTTGGGTGGTTTTGTTGCGTCCACAGCCTATATGTTGCAGATGCCTATTTTTATCTTAATTGTAGCTTTGGTTTATCTAGTTGAGGTACTATCTGTAATGTTACAGGTAACATATTTTAAACTCACTGGGGGAAAACGTATCTTTAAGATGGCTCCCATTCATCATCATTTTGAATTGATGGGCTGGTCGGAAACTAGAATTGTAGCAGTATTTTCAGTTGTTACAGCCATCCTATGTTTAATTGCTTTAATGGGTATAAATTAATGTTGCTATGGGAATTTCATATAAAAGTAAGGCTAAATGCCTAAGTGAGCGAACTATAAAAGAAAGACTAAATGCCTAAGTGAGCGAACCAAAATCCCATAGGAAAAGGAGTAAAAATGAATTGGAAGGATAAAAGAGTTCTCGTTTTCGGAGCAGCAAAAAGTGGTATCAGTGCTACAAAATTATTACAAAACAATGGTGCTAATGTAATCCTATACGATGCCAATGAGAAGCTTAGGAAAGAGGATTTTAAAGATAAATTTGATATAGAAAACAGATTTCTTCTAGTGGCAGGGGATTTTTTAGAAGATTTAGAAAAATCAATTGATCTTTTGGTAATCAGTCCAGGGATTCCCATTGATCATCCCATTGTAGAAAAAATACGAAAGCAAGGAGTTCCGGTCTGGGGGGAAATTGAATTAGCATATCGTTTTGCCCAAGGTAAAATTATCGGTATCACCGGAACCAACGGCAAGACTACAACCACTTCTTTGGTTGGAGAAATCATAAAATCATATTTTGAAGAAGTTTATGTGGTTGGTAATATAGGAAATCCCTACACCGATATAGTATCAAAGACCAATGAAAATTCCATAACTATCATTGAACTTAGTAGTTTTCAATTAGAAACCGTCCATGAGTTTAAGCCCGATATCAGCCTAGTCTTAAACATAACACCAGACCATTTAGATCGGCATCACACCATGGATAATTACATAAAAATGAAAGAAAACATTGCCATGAACCAGGGTTCTTCAGAATTATGTATCCTTAATTATGAAGATCCTATTCTTCGCAAGATGGCAAGTCGATTACAGACCAAAGTATTTTATTTTAGTAGCGAGAGAAAATTATCCGAAGGTATTTATCTGGATGGAGAAGACATTTTATATGCCCATGGAGATGAAACCCAACTTATCTGTAATGTAGATGAATTAAAAATTTTAGGGAAGCACAATTATGAAAATACCATGGCTGCCATAGGGATCGCTATTAAGCTTGGGGTACCAATGGAACATATCAAAAAAGCCCTAATTAACTTTAAAGCGGTGGAACATCGTATTGAATATGTTACCACCATCCAGGGAGTAGCTTATTATAATGACTCCAAAGGAACCAATCCGGATGCAGCAATAAAAGCAGTTCAAGCAATGAAATCCCCTACCATCTTAATTGCTGGTGGATACAATAAAAATTCGGAGTACGATGAGTGGATTAAAACCTTTGACGGCAAGGTAAAATGTTTGGTCTTACTAGGGGAAACCAAGGAGAAAATCGCAGAAGCTGCAAGACGGCATGGATTTACCAATATTATTATGGTAAATAATTTAAAAGAAGCAGTTGAAATAAGTGCTAGGGAAGCCAAAGCAGGAGATGCGGTTCTTTTATCGCCAGCTTGTGCTAGTTGGGGAATGTTTGAGAATTATGAACAGCGGGGAAATCTGTTCAAGCAATATGTAAAGGAAATGCGATAAAGTGGTTAAATATTTCGGGAGTGTAGGTAGATGAGCAGAACAGCAGCAGAAACAAAACAACGGAGAATGCGAAGTTATTATGACTATAGCTTATTATTCCTAATCCTTTTCTTAGTTTGTTTTGGATTAGTTATGATATATAGTACCAGCTCTTATAATGCGCAAAGATTATTTGATAATCCCACCCATTTTCTAGAGAGGCAAGCTTTATTTGCTGGAGCTGGAATCTTAATTATGTTGTTTGTCTCCAAAATTGACTATCGTGTTTATATTACCAAACTTCCGGTCATAAAATTAAAACCTATTACGATACTTTATTTTATCTGTATCTTTTTACAAATCTATGTTTTAATTTTTGGAGAAGTAATCAACGGTGCAAAAAGATGGATTAGTTTAGGACCTTTGGGAAGTTTCCAGCCATCAGAATTAACCAAAATTGCAGTAATCTTATTTACTGCCTACATAGTAAATCTGGCTCCCAGAAGGCTGGATCGTTTCACTGGTTTTCTAAGGGTTGTACTACTGATTTCACCCTTACTTGGTTTAATTGTTGTAGAAAACTTCTCTACAGCCTTGGTAATCGGGGTTATCATGGTAGCAATCTGTTTTGTAGCCAGTAAGAAAAAAGCCTACTATATTGTTTCTGGAATACTTTTTGCCGTTCTCGGTTCCATATTTGTGTTTTTTGTATCATATCGGTCGGAGCGAATTGACGTATGGTTGAATGTAGAGACTCATGAGAAGGGCTATCAAATTCTTCAAGGTCTTTATGCTATCGCTTCCGGTGGTATCTTTGGCAAGGGATTGGGAGAGAGTATACAAAAGTTAGGCTTTATACCAGAGTCTCATAACGATATGATATTTTCTGTTGTTTGTGAGGAATTGGGACTCTTTGGAGCCTTTGCTTTAATTCTAATTTTTGTATTATTGATATGGAGGATTTTTATCATCGCTATCAATGCACCTGATTTATACGGTGGTTTAATTGCTACCGGGGTGCTTGCACATATAGCAATACAAGTTTTACTTAATATTGCAGTTGTTACCAACACAATACCTTCTACGGGGATTCCAATGCCTTTCATTAGTTATGGAGGAAGCTCCGTCATGGTTATCCTTTTTGAAATGGGTATTGTACTAAGCATTTCCAACCAGATCAAGGGATAGAAATCTTATCTTGTTTGGCTGGAAGAGCTAGAGAAATGTTCATCTATCACGCGGACAAGCTAGGATTCATATAGTATAATATATTTCCTATATTGTCTGAGGTGTGCTATGTCGAGTATCGAGGTCATCGGCGGTGAGCAGTTAAAGGGTGAACTAAAAATACAAGGTTCAAAAAATGCAGCATTACCAATCATTGCTGCTACTATTTTGAATAAAGGAATTACAGTACTAAGGAATTGCCCCAAAATACGAGATGTATTTTACATGGTTAAAATTCTGGAGGAACTGGGGTGTAGGGCTACTTGGGATGGGAATGTTTTATTGGTTGATAGCTCTACACTGAATTCTACAACAGTGCCTGAAGAATCTGTAAGAAAGATGCGAAGCTCCATATTGTATCTAGGAGCATTGCTGGGAAGATGCCATGAGGTAACCATAGCATATCCCGGAGGATGTTCGATAGGGAAACGGCCGATTGATTATCATTTAAATGCATTAAAGAAAATGAATGTGGTGGAAGAATTCCATGGAAAGGAAGATACCATTATTCATTGTCATACCAACTGTATTATGGGGAATGATATTTTTTTAGAAAAGCCCAGTGTGGGTGCTACACAGAATATCATTTTAGCAGCAGTACTTTCCCAAGGTGTTACAAGAATATTTAATGCAGCAAGGGAACCTGAAGTAACGGAACTTTGTACTTATCTTATAAAAGCAGGTGCAAAGATTTGCGGTAAGGGTACCTCATTTATCGAAGTGGAAGGTGTGAAAGAATTAAATGATGTAGATTTTACCCTTTCATCCGACCGTATCGTTGCAGGAACATATATGGCAGCCGTTGCAGCAACAACCGGTGATGCAGTACTTTTAGGAGCGCCTGTGCATCAACTGGATTCAACGATTCGGGTTCTAAGAAAAGTTGGATGTAATATTGATACAATCGGTAACAACATAAGAATAAGCTGTAGAAGAAGACCATTGCCAATTGAATTGTTGAGAACTCAACCATATCCAGGATTTCCTACGGATATGCAATCTCAGCTTATGACAATTCTCAGTATCGCCGATGGTAAAAGTACAATTATTGAAGAAATATTCGAATCTCGATTCCAAAATGTTTATGAACTAAGAAAAATGGGAGCAATGATTAGTGTTGATTCTACTACCAATAAAGCTGTGATTTCTGGAGTGAAGCAGTTAAAGGGAGCCGTAGTAAAAGCCCATGATCTTCGAAGTGGTGCTGCTTTAGTCATAGCTGGACTTACGGCGGAAGGAGTAACTATAGTACGTGAAGCAAGTAGCATTGAGCGAGGATATGAGGATATA
This sequence comes from Clostridiales bacterium, assembly GCA_012839085.1. Classification (GTDB taxonomy): domain Bacteria; phylum Bacillota; class Clostridia; order Lachnospirales; family Lachnospiraceae; genus Mobilitalea. Next base: position 2,548 of record DUNZ01000064.1, on the reverse strand, counting down.
TGCAGAGATTTGGAAACCTTGGGGGGAAACTTAAGGTACTGCAGTGAGAATGTTCTTGTATCTTAAGCTTTGGTCCTCTTTACCAGAAATCTCTTTAAAGAGAGTAAGGACATAGGAGTAAAAATGGGAAGTAAGCGAAGAAATCAAAATAGCGTACTTAAGAGAATAGGTCGAAGGATTTTAGGGATGTTTTTGATCATAGGTATTCCTACAGCCGCGTTTGTGCTTACCTTTCATCTAAAAAACGTAACGGTAGTTGGAACCACGCGATATACATCACAGGAAATCACGGATATGATCATTAAGGAAATACCCGATAAAAACGCATTGCTGCTTTATTTAAAATACCGTTATTTTACCAGTCCCAAAATTCCTTTTATAGAAAAGGTTGATATTGAAATGGTGGACACTCATTCCGTCATCGTTAATGTGTATGAAAAAAGGGTGACGGGATGTGTGGAATATTTGGGTGAATATCTGTATTTTGATAAAGATGGTATTGTTGTTGAAAGTTCATCTAAACATTTTATGGATATCCCCCAAATCAAAGGACTAAAGTTTAATAAAATTATATTAAATGAGAAACTTGAGGTACAAAAGAAAGAATTATTCGATACCATATTAAATCTAACACAGCAGATTGAAAAGTTTGAACTGGATGTCAGCACGATTACATTCCATAGTAATTATGAAGTGACCCTAGACTGTAATAAACATAAAATTATGCTGGGAAAACGAACTACCTACAACGAGGTGTTAGCTGAATTGAAAAATATTTTAGATAAAACCGAAGGGATGGAATTAACCATTGACATGAGGGATTACGAAGAAGATACAAAAGCAATTTTTGCAAAACCCTTAAAATCGACAGATTAGATAAAAAATTCTGAATTTATTCATGTTTTTTAAAAATTATGCTTGATTATTTGGGAATTTAAAGATATTATATATATAGGATTTGGGAACACCATAAATTGTATGAGACAAGAAAAATATCCCATCATAATGTGGTTTTGATGAAAATTAGTATGGTTTATTCGAGTGATTTCGATGTAATAAGCAACAAGATTATGGACAGGCATATGTTCATGATGTAATATAGAATAGATTACTATGAAGGAGGAATTGACCTTGCTTGAGATAAGAACTAATGAGGCGGATACAACTGCAAAAATTCTTGTAATTGGAGTTGGAGGAGCAGGGAATAACGCCGTTAATCGAATGATAGAGGAAAATATCCTTGGTGTTGAGTTTATATGTGTAAATACGGACAAGCAGCATCTTAAAAATTGTAAAGCACCGCAATGTATTCAAATAGGAGAAAAACTGACCAAAGGTCTTGGAGCAGGTGCACAACCGGAAATTGGACAAAAAGCTGCAGAAGAAAGCAGGGAGCAATTAACTGAAATCATTAAAGGATCAGATATGGTATTTGTTACCTGTGGTATGGGTGGTGGAACAGGTACTGGCGCTGCCCCAGTCATAGCACAGATTGCAAAAGAATTAGGTATCCTAACCGTTGGTATTGTTACCAAGCCTTTTAAATTTGAAGCAAAGACTCGTATGGCCAATGCAATTAATGGTATCGATCGTTTGAAAGAAAATGTGGACACATTAATTGTAATTCCTAATGATAAATTATTAGAAATTGTTGATCGCAGAACAACAATGCCAGATGCCTTAAAAAAGGCAGATGAAGTTCTCCAGCAAGGTGTTCAAGGTATCACAGATTTAATCAATGTTCCAGGACTAATCAATCTGGATTTTGCAGACGTTCAGACGGTTATGAAGGACAAGGGTATTGCACATATTGGTATCGGTTCCGGTAGTGGGGATGAAAAATGTATTGATGCTGTGAAGCAAGCAATCACCAGTCCACTTCTGGAGACAACCATCCAAGGAGCTACTCATGTTATCATTAATATCTCAGGCGATATCAGTTTAATAGAAGCCAATGAAGCGGCAACCATGGTTCAGGAATTAGCCGGAGAATCTGCTAATATTATCTTTGGTGCTATGTATGATGATACTACACCAGATACAGCAACCATCACTGTAATTGCTACCGGTTTAGAATCCAGGTCAAAGGAAATGGTTAAAACACCAGATTTCTTAAGACGTTCTACTCCTGGATCAAATGTAAGACCACCTTTTAAGCCAGAGATTAGTGTCAATCGTGGATTTACTTCTACATATGGCAGTACAAGCCAATCCGTATATGGTAATTCTATGAATAATAATACGGATCCCTACAGGAGACCAGTAAGCCAACCAGCCAAAGCTCCGGTAAATACCAATACGGATCACGGTGGAATAAAAATACCAGAATTCTTACAGAAGAATCGGCACAATAAATAGAAAAAACTGAATAAATATAAGATTAGGGCTGTCAAATTGTTTTGTATTAAACAATTTGGCAGTTTTTTTTGTATCCCATACAATAAAACCACCTGCTATGCAGGTGGAACCCATCAGCTTTAGCTTCAAGAAAATACCTCCAGTGTTATAATAAGTGTAGGTTCGCCAACCACACAAAATAACAAAGGAG
>DUNZ01000063.1 GCA_012839085.1 Clostridiales bacterium | reverse complement strand
TCCAAAACAGAATACTTGGGTCTTTTGGCAGGAGTAGGATATTCCCAAGTAGGGATTGGTTCCACTTCAATTTCCTTACCTGCCTCCTTAAATATCCTCTTGGCAAATTCATACCAACTGCAAGTTCCCTCACAAGTGGCATGATAGATTCCATAGCTTTCTGTATTTATTAGAAATAAAATTGCTCTAGCCAACTCCAATGCACTGGTCGGTGTGCCAAACTGATCGGATACAACCCGGATTGCCTTGCCAGAATCAGCAAGTCTTAACATAGTTTTTACAAAATTTTTTCCTTCCCCATAAACCCAAGCGGTACGTAATATAATATATCTACTACAATACTGTTGAACAAATTCTTCTCCTGCAAGTTTCGTTTTACCATAGACACTAAGGGGAGTGGGTTGATCACTTTCTATATAGGGTCTTGAACTTTCACCATCAAAGACATAATCCGTAGATATATGAATTAATTTGGCTCCCATTTTCTCTGCTGCCATGGCTAAATACTTAGGTCCTAGGGCATTTATTTGATAAGCCATCTCTTGATCGCTTTCACACAAATCAACTGCGGTCATGGCAGCGCAATTGATTATAATATCCGGTTTTATCTCATGAATGATATCATTAACCTTATCTTTATCGGTGATGTCTAGAATTTTTATTCTTCCATCCTCCGAAGCAGTTCTACTGGTATAATAGACAGTATGCATTTTATTATTCATTAGCAGTTTTGTCAATGCAGACCCCAACTGACCTTGGGCACCTGTAATCAAAATTCGTCCCATCATACACTCCTTAAAACTGAAATCCACACTCTTTCAAAGTGGGTAACCTTTTATCCTTCTCTGATAAAACAACTGGCTCTTTATCATCCCAAGGCCAATCAATAGCTACATCTGGATCATTCCAAATGATTCCCCCTTCATCTTCAGGATGATAAAAATCCGTACATTTATAAGTAAATAGGGCTTCATCGGACAAAACTAAAAAACCGTGGGCAAAACCCGGTGGAACATAGAACATTTTCTTATTTTCTTCCGTGAGAACCACCCCCTGCCATTGACCATAGGTAGGCGAATTTCCCCGAAGATCAACAGCTACATCAAAAACAGAACCCTTTATCACTTGAACCAGTTTTCCTTGAGGATGTTTTTTTTGAAAATGAAGTCCCCTTAGAACCCCTTTTCTTGAATAGGATTGGTTGTCTTGAACAAACTTCATTGTTAATCCAGCTTCTGCAAAGGCATCTTGATGGTAAGTTTCCAAAAAGTATCCCCTATGGTCTCCATATATTTTGGGTTCAATAATATATAATCCTTCGATCTTGCATTGTTGAAACTTAAAATTCCCCATGATTTCCCCCTTTTCTTATCTGTTTCATCAATTTCCGATTTTACATTCTATTACATTATAAGATAACAAAACTAAAAACATTTACAGCTCTACTGAATAGACGAGATTATTCTTTATAAACCATTGGCAATATCAATCAAATAGTTTCCGTAGGCAGTGTTATTCATTTTCTCTGCCAAAGATAGGAGTTGATTTCGGTCAATAAAGCCTTGCTTATAAGCAATTTCCTCCACACAAGAGATATAAAGACCTTGTCTTTTCTGTATTGAAGCAACAAAATTGGAAGCATCTAAAAGAGAATCATGATTGCCGGTATCTAACCAAGCCATCCCACGACCCATAAGCTCTACTTTTAATAGACCCTTTCTTAAATATGCATTATTTACATCCGTGATCTCTAATTCACCCCTGGCAGAAGGTTGAATATCCTTTGCAATACGAATTACATCATTATCATAGTAATAAAGCCCAGGCACAGCATAATTTGATTTCGGTGCTTTTGGTTTTTCTTCGATTTCAGTAACATTCCCTTCCTCATCAAAGGAAACCACTCCATAGGCACTAGGATCTTTTACATAATAGCCAAAAATAGTGGCTCCCACATCCCTAGCAGCAGCCTTATGAAGCATCTCTGAAAATCTACTGCCATAGAAAATATTATCTCCTAAAACCAGGGCAACCCGATCATTTCCGATAAATTCTTCTCCTAGGATAAAGGCTTCTGCTAAACCTCTCGGTTCCGCCTGCACCTTATACTGTATCTCTAATCCCAGCCAACTACCATCGCCTAATAGCTCCTGAAACAAAACAATGTCCCTAGGTGTTGAAATAATTAATATCTCTCTGATTCCAGATAACATTAATACTGACATGGGATAATATATCATTGGTTTATCATAGACAGGCAATATCTGTTTTGATATCGCTTTTGTTAATGGATACAGTCTTGTCCCAAGACCGCCCGCTAAAATAATTCCCTTCAAAGTTCCATACCCCCAAATTATATTCACCAAACTTTATTTGGTATGTTTTACATTTTTGGATTGTGTTATTAGTATACTCAATCCTTAAAATAAATACAATGATTTTTCTGGAATAGAAAATAAGTACACAGAAAAAGGATTGTGATTCTCATCAACCACAATCCTATAAATACCAGTAACCTTTGCTTTATGGATATGCTGAACTGCTTAGCTAATCATACCCCCCAGCATACCACTTAAACTGCAGATAATAAATACTGTAGCCATACTTCCTAGGGGAAGTGCTGAGGTTCTGTTAACCAATAAGGAAACCAGCATAATCACCACAAAATACATGACTCCACTTACAAATCCCCATAAAAATTTTCTCTGTCCTACCTTTTTCCCTACAAAAAACCCTCCAATAAAGGCAGAAACAATATAAATAAAATTGATTCCACCACTAATCACTGCACTGGATAAATCCAATTTTAACATAAGGAAGGAAAGGATTAAGATAATAAAAGCGGTAACAATATAGGAAAACAAAAGTCCTTTCAACAGAGTAAATATCTTAGTATTTTGACGGATTGTCTTTTCCATATGACACCTCCATGTCATTTATACTAGATATATATTATACAAACCGCTATTTTATTCGTATTATTGAAGACAGGTTAGATTCCAATCATTCCGTAAGTAAACCGTCCACAGAATAATTGGATCCTGCATTCCATAAAAACCATTCTTCATATCCAGCATCATAGACGCCCTGAATTTGCTCCCTGACCTGTTTGCCGGTATAAACCTGATAATGTTTCACCCAGGAAGCCGTAAAATCCTGAAGCCATGGTCTTACCTTTGCCCGATGTTCTCCTTCTGGGATTTGAGATAGTTTCTCCTTAGATGCATTCATAACTTTTCTGACAATGACTAAGGGTTCCAAATCCGGATAAGCCACACCATAATTTCCTTCCCCAAAATGGGATGGATATATCATTGGACAGATATAATCCAGATGTTTTGCCATTTCTACATAATTTTGCCCAACAAGGCCGGCATCAATACTGCTACTTATAATGGTACCGTATACATCCGCTGACACAAAGACACCAAGAGGTTTCAATTTTTCATAAATGTATTTTGTAAATTCGGTAATAATATCTTCCTTGGTCTTACTTTCAGCTTCTTGTCCGAAATCCACCTCCGATATACCTTTGCCTGTAGAAAACCGAATATAATCATAATTAATCTCATCAAAGCCAATGGCAGCTGTCTTGGCAGAAATCTCATAGAGATATTCCCAAACCTTCTGATTATATGGGTTCACCCATGCATCCCCATTATTGTCACGATAAATCGACCCATCCTTATTCTTTAAGGCTAGATTCTGTCTTTGTTCTGCTAAGTGGGGATCCTTAAATGCTACAATTCTGGCAATCACATAAATATCATTTTTCTTAAGCTCCTCAATCAAGGCTGGCATATCCTTAATATAATTGGTCACAGCCCCGATTTCATTGGCCATATCGCTGTCCATTTGAAAGGTAATCTTACCAGAATCGTCTTTTACATCGATAACCATGGTATTAATCTCCGTGGTTTTTGCTATCTGGATTAATTCCTGCATTTTATCCGATGCCGCAGATTTTGCCGTAACATAAATCCCTTTTGCCAGGGTAGGTACCCTGGTATCCTCTACCTGTGTTGGCACAGTGGGTGAGGGTTCATCATTACCTTCCATTCTATCCACTTCATCATCTTGATTTTCTGATAATAATTCTTCTGGATTCATATCATCAGAAAGATTTTCGATACTATCCGAAGAATCATCTAACTGGAAATTATTATCTTCCACTGAGTTTTCCTCATCGATTAAAGTGGTATCCTCTGGTTTTTGATCATCCTGTGCATATTTGCTATCCTTTTGTTCATTTCTTTCAAAAGGATGAATCCTTTGCTTTATAAGATAATAAGTGCCAAAGGTGATAGCTAAAGCCAGTAGCACCACAAATATGACTCCTAAGGTCTTATTTGATCGTCTTCTTCTCTTCCTATAATAGTGCTCGTAATTAATATATAAGTCTTTTTTCTTTCTCATGTTTTCACTCCGATTTTTCTCAATGGCACAATATAAATACATTATAATTATTTACCTAATTAACCAACCAATACCAATCTTATCGATATTTTTTTATCTAGTCAAGGACATAAAAGTTTTTTCTAACCTATTTTCTCAATTGGTTACAGATCTTATTGAAGATCTCAACAAGATTGGGATCAAATTTTTTTCCTGATTCTTGATTGATAATTTCCAAACACTCCTCATGGGGATATGCTGGCCGATAACTTCGCTCACTATGTAAGATATCATATACATCAATTAGGGAAACGATACGAGCACATAAGGGGATTTCTTCTCCCGCAAGCCCTTTAGGGAATCCTGATCCATCCCAGTTTTCATGATGATACCTTGCAATGTCAATGGCCATACATATAAATTCATTGTTTTCACTATTCGTATATATCTCCTGCAATGTATTGGCACCAATATTAGAATGGGTCCTAACAATTTCCATCTCACTGGGAGTTAGTTTTCCTCTTTTCAGTAAAATACTGTCGCTAATGGCAACATTCCCAATATCGTGTAGGGGTGCAGCCAATTCAATCGTATTAATAAAACCATTGGAAATTTCATCACTATAGTTAGCTGTTAGCTGTAAACTTAGGGCAAGTAGCTTGCTGTTTTTTCCTACACATTCCAAATGATTTGGCTTAAAATTATCCCTTTTAGCTGTGAGCTTTGCCAGAGCATATAGAATGTTTTTTTGCTCTTCATAAATCTTATGCATCTGATCATTGATGATTTTATATAGCTTTTTATTATAGACTTCAAACTCCTGCTGCATTTTGTAAATTTTTAAATGGGTATTAATTCTTAAGGTCACTTCCTCTACCTCGAAGGGTTTTTCTATGTAGTCCACTGCACCTAATTTAAAGCCATTAATTTTATTCTCCGTTGAATTTCGAGCCGAAATAAAAATCACTGGAATATCCCTTGTACTAGCGGAATTTTTCAGCATTGTACAAAATTCAAAACCATCTATCTCAGGCATTGAGACATCTAATAAAATTAAATGGGGAGGCAAAGATTTAATTGCTGCGATGGCCTGTTTTACATTGGTAACGGGTCTTGCAATATAACCAGCATTACGCACCATCTCCGTTAATAAATACAAATTACTTTCTACATCATCCACAATTAATATATTGGGAGTATTATATATTAGACTGTCCATGAGTTTTTGTATTCATCTCCTTTAATTCATTGGCTAGCAATAGGGAAGTCTTATAATCTTCCCGTCGAACAGCAAGTAGTAAGCGAAATGCTTTCTGTCCAATGGTAATATTCTGCTTAGCAAGTATTCTCTTTAATTGTTCTGCAAGTCTCTCTGCCTGTTCCCAACATTCCAGCTCAATGCAAATAATCATTTTCTCAATCAGCTCGGAACATATCTTCGAAACCCCTGAAGAATTCTCTAGGGAAGTTCCTTTCCCCCCGTTATCATATTTGTCTGCTTCGAATAATGTTTTATCCAGCTTATCCAAAAATTTACTAATATAATCCTCTTCAAGTAATTTATTTGATTTTTCTTTTATTGAATGGATTTCTACTTCTTTTATATTATATAATTCATTTTCTTTGTCATTGGCCGCCGTGGTATCTTGTTCCGGGACTCCTAATCGAATCGTAAATGAAAATGAACTTCCTTTATTCTTTTCACTTTTCACAGTAATATGACCCTTCATAAGTTCTATTAACATCTTACAAATGGATAAACCTAATCCCGTACCTCCAAATCTTCTGGTTATAGTCCCATCAACCTGTGAAAAGCTGATAAACAGCTTGTCCATCTCATCCTCACTAATCCCTATCCCCGTATCCGTTACCATAAAAATAAGTTCGACTTCACGATTTGTTTCTTCCGTCTTCATGACCCCAAGAATAATCTGCCCCACGGAAGTAAATTTAATTGCATTGGAGATTAGATTATTCAAAACCTGTGATAAACGTAATTCGTCTCCAATCACTCGATCTGGCACATCATCTGCAATATTCACTAGGAACCTTAATCCTTTTTTACTAATCCTTTTTTGGTTCATGGTCTTTATATTTTCAATAAATTCATGAAAACTGAATTCCCTATATTCCAACTCCATTTTATTATTTTTAATTTTTGAAAAGTCCAATATATCTGTAATAATAGCCGTCATATTCCGACAGCAACGATGTATAATATTCACTATCTCTAACTGCTTGGGTGATAGCTCTGGCTCCATAAGAGTTTCTACCATCCCTTGGATACCGTTAATAGGTGTTTTTAACTCATGGGTTACATTTGCAATAAATTCATTTTTGTAGGCTCCGGAATTATTTAATTCCTTATTCATCATCCTGTTTTCACGGGTCAATTCCTTTATCTTTGAAATATCCATGGCTGTTCAAATTCCAAGATATTGATTGTCGTCTTCTAAGATGCCAATACGCAAATTTACGGAAAAACAGGTCTGATTTTTACGATAGATAATAGCCTCCTTTGTTCCATTCCTGTATTTTTCATCAATCACTAATTGGTCTCCATCTTTATAGATTTCCTTTTTTAAAATACTTGTGATAGAAATATTCTTAAAACTTTCCTGATAGCCTAGCTGATTACAAGCTTCCGTATTCATATCAATTATGTATCCTTCTTTATCAAAAAAGATAATTATTTCATGGCTATTACGAATAATTAATTGATACTTTTGCAGAATCTCATTTCTCATTTGTACTCCTCTCGTATTTGCAAATATTTTCATATTTCTTCCATTCTATCATATTTTTAGTTGTAAAATTTGTCAATCATAAATATAGCAAAATTTTTATAATATATGTAAATATTGACAAGCTTTCATTATTCGTTATAATAATAATGATTCATTAATATTCACATACTGCAAAGGAGTCATAGATGAAATTTAATGTTCGCTTGAGACAATTAAGACAAAAAAATCATTTAACCCAAAGTGAGTTGGGTCAAATCTTAGGCTTAAAACCAACCGCTATTTCAAATTATGAATCCAATAGAAATGAACCATCCTTGGACAAGCTGATCGCTTTATCAAAATACTTCGATGTTTCATGCGATTATTTATTAGGGGTTACTGATGCCTATCTTCCGGTGGGAGGAGAAGTCCTAGATAAAGATATCGTGGAATTTTTTGATTTATACCAAAAACTTAGCCCGGAAAACACCAAAGAAATCAAAAAATATATAGAGTATTTATTATATAAGCAGGAAAATCAGGTAGATGAATAAATCTTAGTTGCATAAAAAAACAGGCCTTTCCCCATTACGGAGCTGCCTGTTTTCTTTTTATTATATTTATTGTTTAATTCATGCCACAGCATCTTTTATATTTCTTACCACTTCCACAAGGGCAAGGATCATTACGTCCCGGCTTTTTCTCTTTTACTATTGTTCCAGAACTTTTCTGTTCCTTATATAATTCTGCTCTACGTTCTTCGCTTAGTAAGGAATCCCATTCCTCAAGCTCATAGAGCCATTCTGCTTTCGCTTCAACCATATTATAATAGAGTTTTTCTTTATCATACTCTAATTTTACAACGGTATCTTCATCCATTTCCTCAATGGGATTTGGGGTAACTAAACTGTCATTAATACCATCTAAGAAACCTACAAAATATTTAAGTTCCATGCCCAATTCTTTTGCAAGATCTTTAACAGTACCCTCCCAAATCTTATCTGGGTTAGCTAATAACTGTTTATAAACTTCCTTTTCCATATTGAAATAATTTGCCCAGAATAATTGACCTGCCCTTTGTCTAGTATCCTGTCCATAGGCCCAGTCTCTCCACTCTTGTAATAAGCTCATCCTATTCATCCTTCCTCACAAGTTTCTTCAAAGGTAATATGCTACTATTTTTAGCAATTATTTGCTTTTAAAACATAGAAGCCATTCTCCCGAACATTATAACACTAAACTTAATCATTTTCTATACGAATTTTTTCTTTACAATTAAGCTATTCACTTTAAAAATTACAGAGATTTTTTCAAAAGAAAAACTGTATTAAGATGGAAGAAATAGAAAATAATATTGTAATAGTTAGAAAGCCAAACCGCCTAATAATATTTACAATTTTATTTATAATTTTATTTGAAATTATCAAAAAATTCATTAGAAAAATATTATTCTTATGTATAATTTATCAAGTATTGTATCATAATAGTAATATCCTGATATAGAACCAACAGTTCTAATAAGGATGTAAATGCGTATGCTCTTTCATAATTGGATTCCCCCTCCAATTATGATCACGAAAGAGAAGTTAAATACTTATCCTCCCCTTTTTAATGAAAGACCTGGCACTATTGTGGCAGGTCTTTCATTTTGCTCTGCCAATGTAGGCACATTTTCCCAAGTCCTTGTATATATCCCATTTTATTAAGAACCTCATGAATGTGTAAAAAATCCCCCAGGTCCGAAGGACACCGGAGGACAAACTGGCGAATATTATTTCACTACTTTAATTGATTTTATCACTGGTTGATCCTTAGAAAGAACTGTCCCATTGCTGTCTTGTACCGGAGTATCTTTGCAGATTTGATCAACTATTTCAATCCCATCTGTTACATAACCAAAGACTGCATAGTCCCCATCTAAGTAGGTAGAGTCCTCATGAACAATGAAGAACTGAGAGGATGCACTGTTCAGATCATAAGGATTGCGAGCCATGGAAATTGCTCCTCTGGTATGGGAAAGAGGATTTTCGACCCCATTGGAGGAGAATTCTCCTTTGATCTTTTTATCAGAGCCACCGGTTCCGTTACCTTTTGGATCACCACCCTGGATAACAAAGCCATCAACAATACGATGGAAGGTAAGGCCATCATAAAAGCCTTCATCAACAAGATCGATAAAGTTGGTTACCGTAATTGGAGCATGATCCGCATCCAATTCCAATGATATGGTTCCATAATCCTCAACCTCAATTTCTACATAATGCAATCCCTTCAGTTTTTTATCACATCCCAGGAAAATAAAAGAAGATAATAGGATAATGGATAATAAAGAATATAATTTTTGCTTTTTCATATTACAACTCCTTATCATGTATTTCTATCTACCTATTATATCAAAGCAATTTCAAAATTTCATCTTTTGGTATGGGTCTACTGAATAAGTATCCCTGCATTCGGTCACATTCATGGATTTTTAGATATTCCAGCTGCTCCTGTTTCTCAACCCCTTCTGCCACCACACACATGCCCATACTTTTCCCTATGGTTATAATATGTTCCGCCAGATAATTCTTCTGATAACTTGTAACAATATCAATAAAGGACTTATCTATTTTTAAGGTGGTGATAGGAAGTTGCTTTAAATAATTCAAGGAGGAATATCCTTTTCCAAAATCATCCAAGGCGATTCTAACCTTCATATCTCTTAATCTCTTTAAGTTACTTTCAATTCTCTCAAAGGATTCCATTAAGATGGATTCTGTGATTTCTAATTCTAAATAATGTGCTTCTAACTGATACATGTTTAATATATCAGAAATAATATCGCAAAAATCTTTTTGCAATAATTGTAATATGGATATATTAACCGAAACACTATAGTTTCCATACCCCTGTTCTCTCAGATCATATATAAATTTACATGCATTTTTTAAAACCCAGGTGCCTAGTGGAATGATACAGTGGGTTTCTTCCGCAACTTTAATAAATTTAATCGGAGGTACGGATCCCAACTGAGGGCTATTCCAACGCAAAAGGGCTTCAAAACCGATTATTTGATTCTTTTGAATATCTAATTGGGGTTGGTAATATATTTCAATTTCATTATGATCCAAAGCCTTCCTTAAATACTTTTCTATATTCACCCTCTCTATGAATGCTTGATTCATATGATCTTGATATAAGATATAGTTCTTCTTACCTATGTCCTTTACATAATACATTGCTATGTCAGCACATTTTAGTAAACTCTCTAAATCAAAACCATGGTTCGGATAAATAGCGATTCCTATGCTAATATTGATTTGCATTGAAGTCCCTAATACCTCTAACTCTTCTGAAAATAGATTTAAGATATGGGATGCAAACTGTTCTGCTTCAGCAGGCTCCTTGAGGTTTTCAATAATGATAATGAATTCATCCCCACTTAGACGATATAGAGTCTGACCATTTTTTAAAGCCTGGGACAATCTTTCTCCCACTTTAATAATGATTTTATCTCCAAAAGCATGTCCCATCACATCATTCACATTTTTAAAATTATCGATATCGATAAATAGTAAGGCAGACATCCCTTTTCCCGGAAGGAGGATGGCTTTTGTATCCTCATACAAGGATAATTTATTGGGTAGACCCGTCAAAGAATCATGAAAAGCAAGAAAGGCCAGTTTTTCCTCTCCTTCTTTCAACTTTTTATTGATGGTTTTCATCTGATCATATTGTTCTCTAATTTCTTCATCCGAAGCCGCTAACTCTTCATAAATCTGAGTCAATTCTTCATGACTTTCCCTCAGCTCTTCTTTCATTTTACGAATTTTCTTAATATAAAAGAGTAAAATGCCTACAAAAACGATTAATGCAAAAAAGGCTGATGTTACACTGATGACTAAGGTTTTATAGGTTTCGTAAAAGGAAAATGGCCGATTAATTATTTCTACATTTTTAGGTAATATATCTTCATCAATTTCAAATCGTTCTAATTGCTCATAATCAATCACGGTACGAGTAATCAGTTTGGTTATAATCGGAATATTATCGATCTCAGCACCCTGAAGAATTTGTAGGGCCAAGCCACCTGCTAATTCTCCCTGGAGTCTCCCACTAATCATAACCCCTCCAAGAATACCGTTATTTAATCCAAAATCATAGATTTGATAAGTCGGAACCCTGCTATTTTCACTTACATCTCGATTTACAAAGTCCATCTCGAATCTTTGATTATTGACATCACTATAATAGGTGGTAATCAAGACCATACTATCCTCTTCTAATCCTTGAACAGTATTGATTAATTCCTCATAGGTCATGTGATTACAGGGAATAATATTCAATTCTTTATAACGGGACTTGATATGATTTATGGCTATATTTCCTGTGGATAAGCCGCTTTCCGAATTATCAAAAATCAGGTATACATTTTTCAACTCTGGATTTATGGTAAGGGCTAATTCAAGGGTTGGATTGGGATCAATCACCTCAATAACTCCAGTTATTTTTGTATATCCACAGACAATATCCTCCATACCACTTTGGTTTACCCCTGCAAAAACAATGGGTGCGTTATGAAAAATCTCTTTTCTATGTTCTAATGCAAATTCCAAGGCAATATCATCCGTAGTTATGATAATGTCCAAACTTTTATTCTGATATTTAAACTCATAATAGTCATACAAGTATTCTAAATTTTCTTTCGTAGGATTGTTCTTCCAATCCATATATTCTACTTGAATCGAAATATTATTGCCACTATCATTCAAGGTTTCAATAATGCCTTTGGTCAGTTCCCTTGTCCAGGTAAAACCCTCGTGGTAGGAATTTATTATTAGAACATTTTTAATTTCTGCATCTTCTGAAGCATTCACTATGCTACTGGTTTCTGATCCAAATACAACCAGTGCTATACTTAAAATTGTAATAAAAACAGAGATTTTCAGTAATTTCATCCATGCACCTCGCTTCCAAATAAACCAAAGTATGAGTTTACACTTAGCCAACCCAATTCCCTATGGCATAGGCCAACAATCGATTAATTTCTACATTTCTATTTCTATTATAAACGACAATCCATATTATGCCAATAGGTTTAATGATGATTAATCACAGGATTATGGCGCTTGCTTTTTTAAAAGGATTTCTTTATAATCAAATTAATTTAAAAACTATTTTCTACGAAAGGATTTCAAAATGAAAAAAGGAAAACGCATACTAGCTATTATTGGCATTGTTTTGATATTATCCATACCTGTGATTACTTTTATTTCAGCATTTTTTACTACGGAGAAAGCTCCTGGATTATTCCTTGCTAGCTTATTTAGCGCCGTTGTTATACCTATCATGCTCTATTTTTTTATTATGATTTATCGACACATACATCGAAAAGATCAAGAGGAAAATGAAGACTAAATTCTTGCACTAAAAAAATTGGATCATGAGACACACAATTAAGATAAGTAAAACACCAAATATAAAAACCAATTAAAAATAGCCTGAAATCAAAATGTAATAATTCCAAAGAATTATAACAATCTTGATATCAGGCTCTTCTTTTTATGATAATCCCAAGTCTTCTTCTTTTAATTTCTTTAAATATTCCTGTATTTTCACTTCATAACCTTGATCGGAAGGTAGATAAAATTTTCTATCTTTGATTTCATCTGGTAAGTATTGTTGCTTCACATAGTGATTTTTATAATCATGGGGATATTGATAACCGATTCCATGACCAAGTTTTGCAGCACCTTTGTAGTGGGCATCCCGCAGATAGGAAGGTATGGTTGCCGTCTTTTCATTGGCCACCACATTCATAGCTGCTTCGATTGCAGAAACCGAAGAATTACTTTTCGGCGCACAAGCCACATAGGCAGCTGCCTGAGCTAAAACAATCTGTGCTTCCGGCATTCCCAGTCTCTCTACTGCCAGAGCGGCACTAGTAGCAACAACCAAAGCATTGGGATCCGCATTGGATACATCCTCAGAGGCACAGATCATAATGCGTCTTGCTATGAAGGCCACTTCCTCTCCTGCATATAACATTCTTGCCAGATAATAGATGGCTGCATCTGGATCGGAACCTCTCATACTCTTAATAAAGGCCGATATGGTATCATAATGGTTATCACCATTTTTATCATATTTTAGTACTCTTTTTTGGATGCATTCCGAAGCCACATCGATGGTAATATGAATTCGTCCATCCTCACTTCTAGGGGTGGTCAAAACGCCTAATTCAATGGCATTCAAGGCTGCCCTTGCATCTCCATTGGCCATATCCGAAAGAAAATCTAAAGCCTCATCCGTGATAACTGCTTTATAAACCCCAAGGCCTTTTTCCTCATCTTCTAGAGCTCGCATAATCAACTTCTGAACATCTTCCTTTACCAAGGGCTTCAATTGAAATATTATGGATCTAGAAATCAAGGCTGAATTGACTTCAAAATAAGGATTTTCCGTGGTCGCTCCAATTAATATCACCGTACCATCCTCAACAAAGGGTAGAAGGTAGTCCTGTTGACTTTTATTGAAGCGATGGATCTCATCGATAAAAAGGATTGTTTTCCGTCCATACATTCCTAAATTGTTTTTTGCTTCCTCAACCACTGCCTCCATGTCCTTTTTTCCTGAAGAAGTAGCATTGATTTGAGTAAAAAGAGAACTGGTGGTATTGGCGATGACCTTGGCCAAGGTGGTTTTTCCTGTTCCCGGTGGCCCATAAAAAATGATAGAACTAAGCTTGTCGGCTTTAATCGCCCGATAAAGAAGTTTATCTTTTCCGATAATATGTTCTTGTCCCACCACCTCTTCCAAAGTAGTAGGACGTAGTCTCGAAGCTAAAGGGGCTTCTTTTTTCATTGTATTATTTCTCATATAGTCAAATAAATCCATACCATTGCCTCTCTATCTATAGGTACTTTGTAACATAAACTCATGTTGCTAATCTTTAAATTTCACCTTTATTGAACCTGTCAAACTACTGGATAGCTCTATATATATAAGAGATAAAGAGTTTCTACATTTCCTTGTACGATCTTACATATCCACACCTAGTCTTGCATATTCGCTCCCCATCCGTATAATATATATATATCATATATTATAAAGGAAGGAATTATAAATGCAAATACCAAAGGATCCATTTATATTACTTAGCTATATTAATACAAAATTACGGGATGAATATTCTAGCTTGGAGGATTTATGTGATAGTCTTGATATCGACCAAAAGCAACTAGAAGATACCCTAGGCTCCTTAGGATATGCTTATAGTAAAGATAACAATAGTTTTGTTCCGTACTAGCTTCCTCCTTAATCATATAAACCATCCCTCTAGTAAAGTAAAGGTATCAATCGTTTTATTCAATCTTAGATAAGGGTCTGGGCTTGGATAGAGCCTTCCCTATTCTTAGGATGAATAAGAAGATAAGAATACCCAAAGCCACCCCAATGCTATCGATCAAAACATCCCTTATCTGACCACCTCTACCTGATACGAACAATTGATGGAATTCATCTGTTGCTGCATAGAAAATTCCAATACCTGCAGCATAAGCGCATACTTTTATTATTTTCTTTCTCCATACAAAAAAATGAAATGCTAATGTAAGGGCTAATAAAGCATACTCTGAAATATGTGCACCTTTTCTAACAATATGATTTATGATACCGATCTTTTCATCTCTAACCGATCCAGAAAATTGTTGATCTGTGATATTTTCATACACTTCTAAAAATTCTTCCGCAATACATTCACTACTCTTACTCGAATCCTCTGCCGGTTTCGATGAAAAATAAAATATGACAACCATAACTATCATCGCTGGTAGCCATGAGATATATTTTAATTGCATAATACTCCTCTTTCTGCAAAAATTTTATAAATTTTAAATTATACTTATTATAAAACGGATACCCTGATTCGCTATTTTTGATTTTATTGACTTTGTTATATCATAAAATGAAATGGCATGCAACTTTGATTACAACCTGTCTTCATTGCAACAATAGCCAATGCCTGCTATAATTATATTACAAATAAAAACTTTTGTTCACAATGTAAACCGAAAGGAATGCTTTTATTATGAAAGAATCATTCAAGACTATATATCAGGGTGGCGTCGGCGAATATATAGCTAAAAAATCTCGCTTTATTGCAACGGTAGCACCCGTTAGCTCAGAAGAGGAAGCTATAGAATTTATTGAACAAATGAAAAAGAAATATTGGGATGCAACTCATAATTGTTCCGCATATATCATAGGAAATGAAATTCCCTTGATGCGTTGCTCAGACGATGGAGAACCTAGTCAAACCGCTGGCAAACCAATGCTTGATGTTTTGATTGCCCATGAGCTGACTGATTTAGTCGTAGTTGTTACCCGATATTTTGGCGGTACACTACTGGGAACTGGTGGTCTTGTGAAGGCATACCAATCTGCAACCATAGAAGGATTAAAAAATAGTACCATCATTACAAAAGAACTAGGTACTAAGTTATCCATAACCACCGATTACAATTTCATAGGCAAAATACAATATTTTATAGGACAAGAATCAATCCCTGTTTTATCAAGCGAATATACAGAAATTGTGCAATTACAACTAATTATTCCCACCAACAAAGTACAAGGCCTAATAAAAAAAATAACGGAATTAACCAATGGTACGGCAAAGTTGGAAGAATTAGAACAGGTATATTTCGCCTTAATTGATAACGAAATATACCTATTTGATGAAATCCTTATAATGAAATCCTTATAATGAAATCCTTATAATGAAATAATATGTAAAAAATATTATGTCTTAAGTAATTACATGATCTTTGCTACTTACTAATATTATCCGATCCTGTAAACCCTATGATTGATCATGTAATTACGCACCTAATGTAACAAAATCATCTACGGTTTCTACTAAGGAGGTTGGCGTAACTTTATATTGATATAATCTTTTAATCATAGATACTACATCTTCCTTACTATAAGATATACCTTCAACCTCCTCATACTCAATGATATCATCCAGACGTTTTGTTATCTGAATACCATAACAGCAAGCCGCTTTCTTCATGATTGACGGCTTTTCCGAAAGACAATAAAACAGTTTCATTTTCCTCTTGTCTTCCAGCTCAATTTCGTTACTAAATAGAACTTTTAATTCTTTCATAATATACCCCCATTTTCGAAAAAACACAGAATACAACTGACAATTTCCATTATACACAGAAAACAACTTTTTTTAAAGTAAAATGTAACGCATCATTTTATTGAGTTCGTTATATTTCGACATATGTTCATGTATTGTGAACATAATCTTTCATTTTTCTGGGAATCTCTGTAGTTATTTGATTAAACAGGTGTAATTTCAGTAATCTTGTGCCTGTTTTTCTAATAATTGATTAAATTAGGGCAAAAATGGTAATCATTTAATGTCGCCAAAATTTATATCTTTATTTCATAGCTTGCTTTTGCTATAATATAATGGCATATGTTGTATGCGATTGGAGGTTATTATGGATTATAGTAAAAAAGGGATTGAAATCAAACAAAATTATATAAAATCTACATCCCGGCGGCTCACTTCCAAGGTAAGAATTACTCTCTTTCGATTATGTATCGTATTTGTAGTTTTTCTTGTCATAGTCGGTGCCTTTGCAGGACTTGGTTACGTGAACGGCCTAGTGGATAGTGCACCGGAGATTACACAAATTGATGTTGTTCCTACGGGATTTACTACAATCATTTATGATAAGGAAGGAAATGAGATTGAACATTTGATTGCAGCTCATTCCAACCGTATTCCTGTTACCATTGATGAAATACCTGACGTAGTTCAAAAAGCTTTTATTGCTATTGAGGATGAACGTTTTTATGAGCACGATGGTATTGATGTAAGGGGAATTTTTCGTGCTTTTGTAAATGGTTTGAAAAATCGAGGAGATTTTGATCAAGGGGCTAGTACCATAACCCAGCAATTATTAAAAAACCAAGTTTTTAATGGTGGACGGGAAGATAATTTTATTGACCGATTGGAACGTAAAATACAGGAACAGTACTTGGCCATACAATTGGAGAACATAAAGGGCAAGGATTTTATATTGGAAAGTTATTTAAATACCATAAATCTTGGCTCTGGTACCTATGGAGTTCAAACTGCATCAAGACGTTATTTTAATAAAAGTGTTCAGGAGCTAACCTTGTCAGAAGCAGCGGTAATTGCGGCCATTGCTCAACTTCCGGTATATCGGAACCCAATTACTTATCCTGAAAATAATGCATCACGGCGAGCAGAAATATTGGACGAAATGCTAGAACAAGGTTACTGTACACAGGAGGAGTATGAGGAGGCCTTGGCCGATGATGTCTATGCTCGTATTCAATCTGTAAATGAAGAACTAGATACCACCTCTTTTTACAGTTATTATGTGGACGAAGTTATTGAACAGGTGTTAGAGGATTTACAGTCTGAATTAGGTTATACACAAACCCAAGCTTCTACCTTGCTTTATAGTGGTGGCTTATCCATCATTACTCCTCAGGATCCTATCATTCAAAAAATATGTGATGAGGTATATTCCGACGAGTCCTTCTTCCCTGAAATGGGAGTATCTTATTGGGAAATAACTTATGCTTTATCCATACAGAAAAACAACCCAGAAAAAACAGTGATTCATTATCATACCAATGATTTACTGGAATTCTACAAAGACTTTGATGATCCTGAAGATTATTATGTAGATGATGGTTCAAGAAAAATATCATCCTTGTTTATTAACAAAGAAGATATGCAACAAAAAATTGATGCTTTCCGTGAGGCCATGGTTGACGAAGGCGATGTTATCTTAGGTGAAAAGACTTCTATGGTAATACAGCCTCAGTCTTCCTTTGTTATCATGGAGCAAAACACAGGTTATGTTAGTGCCATCATCGGTGGTAGAGGTGAAAAGGAAGGAAATCGTACTTTAAACCGTGCAACGAATACAACAAGACAACCAGGTTCTACTTTTAAAATCCTATCCACCTATTTACCAGCCTTTGATACCTCAAGGTTTACATTGGCTAGTGTACAGGACGATGCTGGTCCTTATTACTATCCTGGAACGGAAAAAGAGGTTACAAACTGGTCCTCTAAAAAGAAATATGAGGGCTTATCACCTTTAAGAAAAGCAATCTATGATTCCATGAATATTGTTACCGTCAAAACTTTAGCAGATATAACCCCACAGGTTGGATATGATTATCTACTCAAATTAGGATTTACAAGTCTTGTTGATTCAAGACAAGAATCAGATGGCCGTGTGGTTTCTGATATTAATCTTCCAATGGCCTTAGGTGGACTTACCGATGGTGTAAGCAATCTTGAATTAACTGCTGCCTACAATGCAATTGCCAATAAGGGAGTCTATATAGAACCTAGTTTTTATACAAAGATATTAGATCAAAACGGAAATATTTTATTAGAGAAAAAACCGGAAAGAGAACAGGTTATGAAAGAATCCACGGCATGGCTTCTAACCAGTGCCATGGAGGATGTTGTTAAGAAAGGAACCGCTACCGATATTAAATTCCAAAATATCAATATGCCGGTGGCAGGAAAAACAGGATCAACCTCAGATTATTATGATTTATGGTTTTCCGGCTATACTCCCTATTATACCGCAACCATATGGTCTGGTTTTGATAACAACCGATATCAAACCAATCGTAAATATCAGAAGGTTATATGGAGAACTATCATGGAGCGTACCCATGATGCCTTGGATTTGGAAACAAAATCATTTACAAAACCTAGCTCCATAGTTACCGCAAAAATATGTACAAAATCTGGTAAATTAGCGGTTGAAGGTTTATGCGACCAATATGAGGGTGGAGATGCTACTCGAATTGAGTATTTTGCAAAGGGTACCCAACCTACGGAAGTTTGTGATATCCATGTAAAAGCAACCATCTGTACCAAAACCAATAAATTAGCAACAGAAAATTGTCCTAGCACATTGCTAAAGGAAAAGGTTTATCTGAACAAAACCGAAATTGGTAAAACAGATGATACACCATATATTCTGCCTAAGGGAGAATGTACCCTTCATAAAGCTCCTACAACACCAACAATCGAAGAACCGGTAATACCAGATGATGAAGCTGATATTCTTGAAGATCAACAGACCAATCCATTTATCTTTGATTTTCTAAATTAGATTTGCAGAAAGTGTTTTGACCCTGAAAGTTTTTCTTAATAAAACAACATAGCGTGTGAACTATTATCCATGATAATAATCACACGCTTTTTATATTAATCTAAAACTTTTTACGATTTCATTTTAGAGTCAAAGAACCAAGAAGCAATATACGAAAAAATTATTGCAGATGAAATTCCCACAGCAGAAGCAGTAAATCCTCCTTTAAAAATTCCGATAAAGCCCTCTTTATCCACCGCATCTTTTACTCCTTTAAAAAGAACATTTCCAAATCCAGTTAAAGGAACACTGGCTCCTGCACCAGCCCATTTTGCAAAAGGTTCATAGATACCTAAGGCTCCAAGAATTGCCCCCAGACATACCAAAATAACCATTACCCGTCCGGGCATTAATTTCGTATTATCCAGCAGTATCTGTACTGCAAAGCAAATGGCTCCACCAACTAAAAAAGCTTTTAAATATTCCATCGACTCAACTCCTCATCTTAAAATCTGCAGTATTCTCACCTTACCTATTGAAAACTGGAATATGCTCTATGTTTCAGCCTCCACAACTACTGCATGGGCAATGCCCGGTACCGATTTTCCCTCATTAAAACTTACTTGTGACAATAAGGCACCGGTAGGTACGAAGAGAACCCTCTTCCAGTTCCCTCCTCTTAGTTGATTTAAGATATAGCTTGTAAATGTTATGGCGGAACATCCGCACCCACTTCCTCCAGCATGGGTATCCTGTTCCTCTTGATCAAATATCTCTATTCCACAGTCCATATGATTATGGCTGATATCATATCCTTTTTCGCCTAACAAATCGATTAGGATGGTTTGTCCAACATAACCTAGATCACCTGTAATTATTTTATCGTAGTAATCTGGTTTTACACCAAAATCTTCAAAATTCTGTTTGATTGTTTCAAAAGCCGCTGGTGCCATGGCAGCACCCATGTTCATAGAATCCTTCAAACCAAAATCCACGATTTTACCGGGGGTAACTCCCTTAATTACCACAGAAGCCCCTTGTTCTTTCTTATGGGAATCCTTATCTGCAATAATTACTGCTCCACTTCCAGTAACCGTCCAGTGGGCTGAATAAGGACGCTGATTTCCATAATCCAAGGGGAAACGGAATTGTTTTTCTGCCCCTGCAAAATGACTGGAAGTAATGGCCATAACGTTATCTGCAAATCCCCCATCTACTAGGATAGCACCGATTGTCATTGCCTCTCCCATGGTGGAACAAGCTCCGTAAATCCCCAAAGTAGGGATTTCCAAGTCAACAATTCCAAAAGATGTTGCTATCAATTGTCCTAATAGATCCCCGCCGACAAGGTAACGAATATCTTGACTTTTTAGCCCTGCCTTTTCCAAGGCTTTCTCAGCGGATTGTTTCATTAGTTCACTCTCAGCTTCCTCCCAAGTATTTTTACCTACCATAGGATCCTCATGTATAAGATCAAATAAGTGGCCTAAAGGTCCCTCTCCTTCCTTTTTTCCTGCTACTGAAGATGCTGAAATAATATATGGAGGATCTCGAAAGATAATACTTTGCTTTCCCACCATTTTTGATTGTTTATTTTGATTAGCTGCCATAATTCCAACTCCTCACCTTTCATTTCTTACACAAGACCAAATCGTTTTAACAGATAATAAATTAACCCTAAGACCCAAGATGAGAATATTCCGTACAGTATAACAGGTCCAGCAATGGTAAAGATCTTACAACCTATACCAAATACCTGTCCTTCTTTTTTATACTCCACTGCCGGTGCAGCCACAGAGTTAGCAAAGCCTGTAATGGGAACCAAGGTACCTGCACCACCGAATTTGGCAAGTTTTTGGTAGATACCAAAGCCAGTAAGCAAGATGGACAGTAATATCAAAACTAATGAAGTATATGATTTTGCATTCTCTTCATTTTGACCTAAGTTTTTAAAATAAGTAGTCAAAAATTGCCCTATGGTACATATAATCCCGCCAATTAAAAAAGCTTTTACGCTATTTTTAAAAACACTAAATTTTGGTGTAACTTCTTTCACATATTGGTTGTAAAATTCATTTCTTTTTTGTATATCCTTTTCATTTAGAACATCTGAAATGGATCCCTTTTTTTGGTCACTCATATTAACGCTCCTACTTACAAGATATTAAATAACGAAATACTATCTCGAACCAAGATGCCATCATACTCATCTGCTGGCTTACCGGTAAAATAGCCGAAGCATAATACGATAGCTACTGCCGCAATAACAATAAAGGTGGCAATAAGTATAGCTTTTTTTTTCTCCATATTAATGTCTCTCCCTATATTCCCAGCCATTTTGTGGATTTAATCATGTACTCAACATTAAAAAAACATCAGTATTCATCTGATGCTTTTTTAGTGTTATTTACTATTCATATTATATGGATTCTGTCATTTCCTATACTGGAAATATAAAGTTAAGCACCAAGTTTATCCCTCATTATTTTTAAAATTCTTTTTTCTAATCTAGAAACTTGTACTTGTGAAATTCCCAGTTCCTTGGCAATATCGGTTTGTGTTCTATCTTTAAAGTATCTAAGCTTTATAATCTCTTGCTCCTTCTCACCTAAAGAAGCAATAATTTCTCTTAAAGCAAGCTTGTCTACTAGATTTTCGCATTCGTCTTTTGTTTCTGCTAATTTATCAATTAAATAAATAGGGCTTTGATCCCCTTGGTATATTGTTTTATATAAGGATTCTACCTCAGATCCTGTCTCTATAGCCATAATAAGTTCTTCTTTTGAAATATTCAATTCCTTTTCTATTTCTTCAATGGTTGGCTCTCTTCCGTGTTCATTACCGAATCTTTCTCTTAAAACTCTGATTTTCGTAGCGGTTTCTTTTAAGGATCTACTAACTTTAATCATACCATCATCTCTAAGAAACCTTTTTATCTCTCCTGTAATCATAGGTACTGCATAGGTGGAAAATTTAACATTATAAGAGGAATCAAATTTATCAATTGCTTTTATTAATCCTATGCTTCCTATTTGAAATAAATCTTCCATTTCGTAGCCTCGGTTGGCAAATCTTCTTACAATACTCCAAACTAGTCCAACATTCTCCGTAACTACCCGATCCCTGGCTTCTTTATCCCCTTCCTTTGACAATTTAATTAACTCCAGCGTATCCACATTAAACCCCACTCCCTTCTTCCTTTTCTAAGATTAGACTACCTTCTGGTTGGCTTCCTGCGCATACCCTTTCATCATATCTGGCTTTCCCAATCTCTTTTTCATCCTTACCGTTGTCCCCACTCCCACTTTAGACTCAACCTCCAAAGAATCCATAAAAGCTTCCATAAATGAAAATCCCATACCGGACCGCTCTAACTCAGGCCGAGTTGTATAAAGTGGTTCCATTGCCTTTTCGATGTTCTCAATCCCCACTCCCTTATCTGATATTTCTACCGTAAGCTCATTTTCACTAATAGAACATTTCATCCTTATAATTCCTACACAATCCACATAACCATGAATAATGGAATTGGTTACGGCTTCGGAAACAGCAGTTTTTATATCTGCTAATTCTTCAATTGTGGGATCCAAGGATGCTGCAAATGCGGCTACTACCGTTCTTGCAAAGCTTTCATTTTGAGATTTACTTTGAAATTCCAATATCATTTCGTTTGTATCATACATAGTGTTTCCTATCCCCTTTCCTATCATATCAGGTAATCCATTTCTGACTCTTCGGTCATCTATTTTAAGTTATTAAGAGCTGCTTCTACTGTATCAAATTTATCTATTATCTTATAAAGCCCTGATAAACGGAAAATCCTGTCTACCGATGAATTAACGTTTGCAACTGCTAATTTTCCCCCGATAAATATTACTTTTTTATATCTTCCCATTATTACTCCGATTCCTGCACTATCCATGAAATCGGAACCCGAAAAATCAAAAATGATATGTTTAATATGGTTGCGATCAATGAGACGATCTGCTTTTTCTCGGATTTTCAAGGCATTATGATGATCCAGTTCATCGTTTAGACGTATGATCAAGCATCTTTGGTATATTTCATATATGGTTCCATCCTCTCCTTTCTCTAATATTTTCCTGGCTTGTTTCTTTATATCCTTCATGTAATGTTTTCCCTCCTAACTTAGCGGATATGTATGTGATGATAATGCTCACTGAAAAGAAAAAAGACCTTTTATGGGTGGCAGAATTTGCCACCAACATGAAATGTCTTTTTATTCTTTGATTCCCAAAATTCATTGATTTTAGGAATCATCCTTATCTAATTGTAAGTTCGTCTTTTATCTATCCCTGCAGCTGATTCATATATTTCTTGGCATCGCTATATCTTCTAGAATCAGGGTATTGTGTCACAACTATATTATAATAAGTAATTGCTTTCTCATTTTCTTGTAAGCGATGATAGGCTCTACCCATAAAATAAATTGCATCCACATTGGTTGGAAGATAAGTAATTGCTTTTTCAAGTTCTACTAAGGCCTCTTCATATTGAGCACTATTATAGAAACTGCGACCCTGATCATAATGAAGATCACTGGCCTCTGGATATACTTCATCTTTTAAAGAGGTTAATAGATCTACAGCAGTTTTAACTTCCAGCTGATTTTCCTGTATGGAAGCAAGCTTTTCAGCCATCCCCAAATAATCCCGTTCTGATTTACTTTTATCTAATTCATCTAAAAACAATGAAACAAATTCAAACAATGGTTCATAATAGACCGTTTTATCTTCTGGAATCACAAAATTATTAATCTGCTCCTTGAGGTCTTCCACCTGCCTTTGCAAGTTTTCATTTTCCGAGGTAAGTCTTACAATGGTCTGATTCTTCTCCTCAATTTCCGCAATTCCCGCACTAAAATCAATATAATCCGAATGGTCTATGTCTTTTTGATTTTCTTTGATGGTCGGTACGATTAAAAAGGCTGTAACGGCTACTCCTAATATGATTCCAATTACAAGATTCACAAAAGCCATGATATTAGGCTTGTCCTCTCGGTAAGTAGTAATGGGCATAATCGATGGAACCGTGTTTTTATCTGCTTCAAGATTTTTGTTACTGTCTTTCAAGGGTTCTACCTGGGTTTCCATCTCCCTCATATACCGTAGGGTGGTTGTATTTGAAACATCAATTTTTGCTGCTCTAATTAAATACCGTTTCGCTTTTTCTAACTCTTGACCTTTCATATATAGTAAAGCAAGAAGCTGGAAAGCCCGGATAAAACGAGGATTTAACTGAATGGCTCTTTTTAACTGTATAATGGCAAGATCATCGCTTCCTTGCTTGGTAAAATTCAGTGCATTATTATATCTTTTTATCGCTTGATTTAGATTATCTAGCTTGGTTGGATTTGACTGAACCTTATTGATATATTCCTCTGCCACATTATCCTCTGCATTAAAGTGTCTGCTAATCACCCATTCACTGAGAGCTGCTACCGTTTCCCCCATTTCAAAATAAATCAAACCCAATAAGTTCCTGGCATTGGTATTATATTTATTTAATTCAACACTATTACGCAGGGCAACTATGGCACCAGATAAATCTCTTACCTTTGCCTTTGCCAACCCTATGTTATAATATTGATTGGATGCCCTTAGAATTTTTTTATAAAGAACTAAATCTGTACCGCATCGAGCGCATCGGTTTTGTTTATCTGATATGTTACTTCCACAATTTGGGCAAATCATTGAATCCCCACCTAACCGTTCTATTCAAAATGTTAATTTTCCTTATTCCCCTTCAGTAAGTCTCTTAGGATGTCGGAAATGTCAGTCATATCATTCTTATAAATAACATCTTCTGCCTGTTCGATCTCTGGACTTGGTTGAAACTTCTCAATTTCTTCATCAAAATTAATCATTTCCCGATCCTCCTTCTTCATTTCTCTTCTACCATCATAACCATAAAAGAAGCAAAAATCAAGTAGATATCTATAATTATCCAAAAAAATCTATAGTAATAATAATACAAAAAAACCCATCCGACTGCACTTATAGTCAAATGGGTAAATGTATCAAACCAGGGCTTTTAGCCGAATCACTTTTCCTTTAAAATCCCCCCATTTTAGCTCATCCGGTTCATTCAAACCGTAATTCATTAGCTGATCTCCCCTAACCACAAGATCCCCATCATCAATTTGATATTGATAGGATGGTTCCAATCCATCCAGAGGAATTCGATAAAGAGGAGCATTGGGAACATTCATAACACGGTATAAAAATAATACGGCTTCCTTCTTATCCTCAGTAACATACAAAAAGGAGCTATGATTTCCTTCAAAGGGGCTCATGAGACGATACAGGTCACCAAACTGTACAATCCTTCGTATGGACTTATATAAGTCCACTTGCTCTTTTATATACTTCTTTTCTTCTTCATCCATTTTGGTGATGTCTAACTCATAGCCAAAATTACCTGCCATGGCCACACTATGACGGAATTCGATGGGAGTTATTCTCCCTGTCTGATGGTTGGGTACCGCTGAAACATGGGCTGTCATAGAAGATACGGGATAGACAATGGAGGTTCCATATTGTATCTTTAAGCGCTCTACCCCATCGGTATCATCACTGGTCCAGGTCTGAGGCATAAAGTAAAGGATGCCGGGATCAAATCTTCCACCACCTCCAGAACAACTTTCAAATAAAATATCTGGAAAACGTTGTGTAATGGTATCCATTACTTCATAAACTCCTAGAATGTAGCGATGAGCAGTTTCCTGCTGCCTATTTTCATCCAGTAAGGCAGATCCAATTTCTGTCATATTGCGGTTCATATCCCACTTGACATAGGATATATTGGCACTCTCTAATACCTTGGTCAACATGTCAACTACAGCATTCCTTACATCTTCCCTAGAATAATCCAGTATCAATTGTGTTCGAGCTGTGGATCTATGACGATCTGGGACATGAATACACCAATCCGGGTGAGCTCGGTATAAATCACTATCGGGAGAAACCATCTCTGGTTCAAACCAAAGACCAAATTTCATTCCATAAGAGTTTATGGCATCGCTTAAGCCTTTTAAACCATTGGGAAGTTTCTTCTTATCTACATACCAATCACCAAGGCTACAGTTATCCGAATCTCTTTTGCCAAACCAGCCGTCATCCAAAACCATAAGTTCTATTCCTAACTCAGAGGCTTGTTTTGCAATTTCTTTTATCTTGTCTTCATTAAAATTAAAATATGTAGCTTCCCAATTATTAATGAGAATCGGTCGTTCCTTATCCTTAAATTTGCTTCTCATAAGATTATTACGATATATTCTGTGATAGGTTCTGGACATTTCACCAATTCCCTGATTGGAATAGACCATTACCACTTCCGGTGTCACAAACGTTTCACCAGGGGTTAGGATCCAGGAAAAGTCAAAGGGATTAATACCCAACTGAATTCGAGTGGTTGCATACTGATCTACTTCTGCTAAGGCTAAAAAATTACCACTATAAACAAGACTAAATCCATAGGCTTCTCCATGGTTTTCCCTCGTATTCTTCCCTAATAAGGCCATAAAGGGATTTTCCGAGTGACCACTGGCACCTCTCCTACTTTCAATGGACTGGCTTCCCTGAACCAGTGGCCTTCTGACCATATGGCGCTCTCTTCCCCAACTTCCGTTTAGGGTAAGTAAATCATAGTCGTAATGATCAAAATCCACACTCATACTAAGTGCCCGAAGGATTTTCAATTTTGTATTACCTTCATTGATAAATTCTACCGATCTTGTGATGACATCTTCATTTTCAAAAACTGTATAGGATAAGATCACCTTAAGTTGTATCAGAGAATCGATTAGGGTGATTTTTAAAGTACTGGCTTCCTTTTCATCTGCTGACAAAGAGGGAAGTCCCGGTAATTTAGGTTTTCCTTTTATAATTTCATATGAATCATAAGACAAGTCTGTAATTCTTGATCCGTTTTCTAACTGAATTTGATAAGCTGGGGACCGAAGATCCGTATTCCCATAAGCAGGATATTCCCCTGGTCTTGTATCCAAGGAAAATGAGGCATCCTCATCTGGATTGGCACTAAAGGATACCCGGAAGGAACTCTTGCACATCATATTAACATTTGGCTGCTCTATCTTAGGACCATAATAGACATGCTCTAAATATTTGTTTTTTGTAATTCGAAGGATATAGGAACTGGATTTTGAATGCAGGATAAAGGATTGTTCCGCTTCCTGATAGATTATACTCATGGTTACCTCCTCATTTGAAATTTGTTAAAGAGTAAGAATTAATATGTTCCATAGCTTGTTCAAGTTATGTTAAATCCATATTATCATATCCTATAAATATTTCAATGAGGAGGGCTTTAAAAACAATTGATATTTCCCTACATTATATGATATTCTTAAACTAACTAAAAGACAAAGCACAACAAAGAGGGATAGCATAAAATGCTGTCACATATAATATACTGTACGATACTGATGCGATTGGAGTTAGTAAGATGATAAAATCATTTTTTAAAATGATAGATTTAATTATAAAGAAAATTAGAGATGAGCATATTGCTGCCTTTTCTGCACAAGCAGCATTTTTCATCATTATCTCTTTTTTCCCTTTTATTATGCTGCTCTTAAGCATTATTCAATACTTTCCTGTCCAAGAAAGTACTATAATGAAATTATTCACTCAAATCTTTCCAGATGCAGTCAATTCCTTAGTGATCGTAGTAGTGAATGATATTTATGATACTACTAGCTCTGGTACCGTAATCTCTCTTACGGCTCTTACCGCTATGTGGTCTGCCGGTAAAGGATTTTTAGCAATTATGAAAGGTTTGAATTCCGTTTATGAAATCAAAGAAACAAGAAACTATATCTTGTTACGTATCGTTTCCGCCTTGTATACCTTAATATTTGCCATTATGCTAATTGCAACTATGGTGTTATTTGTATTTGGAAATCAACTCTACCTTTGGATACAGGCAAAATTCCCTGTTCTAAAGGATATGGCTTTATTAATTATAAGCCTACGAACCATAGTAGGCCTTATTACCCTTATCATATTCTTCTTAATTATTTATGTTGTAATTCCTAACCGAAAAACCAATATTATGCGTGAGCTCCCAGGAGCAATGATTTGTGCTGCCGGTTGGATGGCCTTTTCCTACGCTTTTTCCTTCTACATCGATAATTATACCAACTATTCATCCATGTACGGCAGCCTAACAACCATTGTCCTCTTTATGCTTTGGATGTACTTTTGTATGTACATCTTATTCATTGGAGCTGAAATTAATCTTTTATTTGAAAATAAGTGCATCATGGCAAGAATTAAGAAACTTTATCGTTCTTCAACAGAAGAAAGTGTCATTCGTAGATAAATCCAATTTGAGTACCATCATAGAAATAAGTAATGATTTCGTCATACTCCATGCCGGCATCTACCATAGCCTTAACCGCGTTCTGGCTCATTCCAACCCCATGACCATATCCGCCTCCGGTTAGGGTAATACTTTTTAACTTTCCTTCCTCTTCATTTTTATCAATGATAAAGAAAGCACTGGGAAGTAAACTTAGATTACTTACCTTGGAATCGTCATGTCTTATCATGGTGTCATAAACTGGCGCCATTAGTAGTCTAATATTATATTCTGTTTTTATCTTTACGGTTTTTTCGGTTCCGGTAATCAATAACTCAGAGATTATTCCACCCTTTTCTCTTTTTGCAACGGATATATCCACAACTTCTCCTATGCTATCCACTGGAAGACTCTCGAATACTGGCTCCTTTTCCTTCTTTGACCCAGAGGTCATGGTTTGGATTAGATCTGGATTTGCCTTGTATCTTTTTCCGATGTTGCTATTGATTACTTTCGTCAAATTTTCAACATCCATGGTTACCTTCCAGCGATACCAGTTAAACTCACTATCGTAAGTCAAAAAGTTTTGGTCAGTAATAAAGCTTCTAAAATTATCTTCCTTGGTCAAATCCTCATATATGTTTCCAGCTTCTAAGGAGGATGTGTCTTGTACATCTCCATCCACTTTCATTAGCTTCCCTTTTAGATAAGGAATATCACTACCATTTGGCCATACATATTGGGCTTCCGTGGTATGCCCACAGGAAGTAGAAAAATAATATGCGGTAATAACATTTCCCTCATATTCAATTACCTTACCATAGGTATCCTTGACAGCAAAAATAGATTGCTCATTTTCGGCGATATTATTATATACCTGATAAGAAACACTGTCGTCCACATGAGCCCCATATTCACTTAGGCTATTGGCATGAAGATGTTTATATGCGTAACTTCTAGCACAAACTGCCTGGACCTTCAAGGCTTCTGTTCCATAATAAGTAGGCATCTCGCTAGGGATTACCGCATATAAGTATTCCTCCAAAGGTAATTCATTCACGATTAAAAGCCCCTGATCCGTTTCTATGATTTCCATACTACCTCGGTATTTGGGGACCCCATCCATACGCTCTACACTATGCAAAATGAATTTTCCCTCTTCTGTGTCGGGAACCAGTTTAATCCTACCCTTTTGTAGTAGTTCATGTCCTGGTTCTAAGCTTATGGTTTCTTCCTGGGTATAGGAAAACTCTTCTTCGTCACAATAAAGTTTAAAGTCTGAGCTTGCACCTATTTCCAGTCGATCATGATAAATACTCTTAAAATCTGTTGTTTTAATTAGCACTCGGATATTTTCCGCTTTTATTGATTCCGTAATTAAGGCAGCACTGATTTTTCCACCTGACACTACAAATTCCGTGGTATCATAACCAACCAAAATGCTACTGGTAGGTTCTAGGGATATGTTTCCGTATAATTTATAAATTTTATAGTTCTCTTCTAAGGGAACCTTACCATAACCTTCAATCTCTATAAAATCTTTTCCAGTGAGCAATACTTTTCCTCTTATGGTATCTGGTTTTACACTGATTTGTACTACCTTCTGGTTTTCCATTGTAATATTACCAACTACCCTTTCAATACTAGAAGAAAGAGGAGATTTGGCATTAAATACTCGATCGATACCTCCAATAAAAACGTCTACTTCCTTATCCTTTCCCTCATTAATCCATACATTATGAAGGACAACTTTTTTCGTATTCACCGAACGAATATAAATAATCTCCCTGCCAGAATATAAAACCTCAATGTTTTTATCTAAATATAACTTATGGATATTCTCAACAGTAAGTTCAAGAGCCCTGGCACTGTTTTCTGAAGAATTTGTCCCTTTTTTTTGAGATCCAGAGCTGTTCTCTGAAGAATCTATGTTAGTTTCTTGGGATCTTGAGCTATTCTTTTGGGATCCTGAGCTATTTTCTGAGGAACTTGAACGATTCTCTTGGGAACCTAAGCTATTCTCTGAAGAACTTGAACTGTTTTCTTGGGAACTTGATCTATTCTCTGAAGTACTTGAACTGTTTTCTTGGGATCTTGAACCATTCTCTGAAGTACTTGAACTGTTTTCTTGGGATCTTGAACCATTCTCTGAGGAATTTGAACTGTTCTCTTGGGAACTTGACCCATTCTCTGATAAACTTAAGCCATCTTCTAGAGAACCCTCATCCTCAAGGTTGAGATCTTTTAAGAAAGCCTCATAGTCCCAGGCATCTTTATAAAAGTACATTCCATCATTGGTGACAATCCTATCCTTACCATCTTCTGTGACATCCCTTCCAAGAACAAATAGTTCCTTTGTGTCTACTAATTTTTTATCTTCGGGAAGCAAGTTAAGAATCGCTGTATATAATTCTAGGAACTCCGAAATTAACATGGGTTCTTCCGCCTTAAGAAAGTCAAAAGACAAATTCATAAATACATTTTGAAGTTCCGGAAATTTTAAGATTAATCCATTCATCAATTCCTTACAGGCTAAATAGGTTAAAGGCTCTTTCGGGGAAACACTTATGTTCCCCTCAATTAGCCCCATCTTCCATACCGCGTTCACATAAGAATCATACCAATCGGACATTTTAGAATCAGCATAAACGATCCCAAAGGATTCCCCTTCCCGATCGGATTTATCATATTCTAGATAACTAAGTAAACGGTATGCTTCTGCCCTTGTTATTAGATTTTCCCTCTGAGTGGTATCCGGATGTAAATTATCTGGTTCCGACCGAAATCGACGGATGACATTTACAGTAAATATCACCAAAATAACTACAAGACAGATTCCAATCAATATCATTTTCCTCTTAATACTCATAGTTGCAGCTCCTATTCCAGGCTCATGCCTTGTAATTTAGGTAGAGGTCCTTACATAAATATCCCATATGCTAATATATTATAGTATTTACCGTAATATTCGTACAAGTTATCAAATATTAAGCGATTGGACAGTTTTATCCTATTCTAAGTAAATTGAATTCTGTAAATCTAATGTTATAAATCCAATTCTATAAATCCAATTCTATAGATCCAATTCTATAAATCCAATTCTATAAATCCAATTCCATAAATCCAATTCCATAAATCCAATTCCATAAATCCAATTCTATAGATCTGTACTGTTATACTGGTATCTAAAAAAGGAAGCAATCGTTCCAGTAAAGTATAACATAAGAGATAATCTTGTTAAACGTGACTCTGCAATCCAAGGTATAACAAGAATTCATAAATCTATAAATCTTGGCACAAAAAAGGCATAGAAAAAGGCACAGAAAAAGGCATAGAAAAAAGCACAGAAAAAAGAAGCCGTACATTTGCTACGACTTCCTTTTTCACTAATATTCTCTGTAGGTTAAAATCTTACTCTACAGGTGTTAATTCCTACTCTGAAGGTTTAAAAACCACCACTGCACTTACGATATCATCAATCTTTCTCTTGTCCGCATAAAAACGCACTTTTCTTCCATTGTCCACGATATAAAAACTTTCATCATATGGTAGATAGGAAGAGCTTACTGTTTTGTCGCTCTCAGCAATATGATAACTTATGGTGATTACAGGTTTTAATCCTGTGATATCCAACTCTTCCTTTATTGGTGCGTCGTATGCAGCACTAATCAAACGACGGTATAAGCCTTTAAAATCATCTTCTTCAATCACTTGGCCATTATAATAATAAATTTCCTCCGTTTCTTCTTCTCCCTCTTCATTGGTGATGGTATTGCGCTCTATTTCCATAGTATAAGAACTATCCTCTACCTGAATAGTGATATGGTCAACATTAGCAATATTGGGCATATTGATATGTTTACTTACCATGGCAAAGACATCCACTTCCAGCATATTTTCCACATCCGAAGCATCCATCACATAGACTGCATCAGAATCCACCATACGAACAAAATAATCACCATCATCATTTTGATCTCCAATTAGGAGTGTGAATTCCTTATCCTCTACTTCTGTTTTTTGCTTTATTTCTTCACCGGTTTCCGGATTGACTTCTGGTTCTTCTAAGGTGATTACATTGGTCTGCTCATATTCGATATGGATGGTTGCATAGGGTTGATCAAGACCATAGTCACTAAGATCTTCTGCCTGGTAATTAACACAATGATCATAAACAAGGGATGCATAATTTCCAAGGTATTCATTTACCTTAGCTGTATCTGCGATGACTCCTTCTTCATAAGGCTGATAAATAATCCATGGAAAGATTAGGGCACCAGGTGCAGATATTTGATTATCTGGATCATTTACTAATTCAAAATTATCTCCTTCTCTCATGGTAATGGTAAGATGCTTAACTCCTTCTGCTGCTACCGATGGCAAATCCTCTTTCTCTGTCATATCTACGTCCCTGTAGTCCATGCCAGTACGATAGTTGTTACTAAACAAATAGACATTAGGGTCATCATTCACCATTCCATAATAACCTTCCTTGGTTGAGGTCTGACTTCCTATTTTCAAACTTACAACTTGATTATCCTTACTAGTAGCTTCTAGAAACAAAACCGGCTCATCCAAACCAAACTCACTGATATCCTCTGGATTTTCAAGGACTAACCGTTCAGCTTCAACTCGATCAATTACATTTAGAAGGTTATCAACTTTATCTTGGTTGATTGGTCGATTGGGATCTTCCTGGGATAGCCATACTTCCCCTTCTAGATATAAGTTTAAATTTACTTCTTTATTTTGAAAATGTAATTGCTGGATGTTATTTTTATCAATTTCAGCAAGAGTAATTTTCGCTTTACTCTCTGCTTCATTACCACTAGTCTCCTCTCGATTGCTATACCAGAGATAAAAGACTATTAAAAAAGCTAATGCCAAAAGAAGGGTAACCATGGTCAAGGTGGTTTTTTTCTTCCTTTTTGCCATTATCTCTTCCTCCTTCTCAAGCATACAAATACACCAATTCCAAGGATGATGGCAGGGATTACTATGATAGCAACTGCTCCCCAGGAAATTGCCTGTTTTTGTGTTAAGGTAATATAATTCGATGCTAGACTTCTGGTCGGTATAGAAATGGCTTCCATATCTCCTGATAGATATCCAATTGCACCAGACAATAAATCTCCATTTCCATAACCCAAGAGTACTCCTTCATCAAAAATAGCTCTTGCTGAAAATACCATTAAGTTGCTTGTTATATTATCGAATTGATCTGTAGCTAACAAGCCCACAAAAAACGGACCATCAATATCGTTTTCTTCCTTTTCTATAGTACTAGCATTAATATTTACCTTGGAATAAGCTTTATCCGATGTGGACAATAAAGGCTCTATCCCCAGTGAACTTCTGGTATTATCCTTTATTTCCAAGCCGGAAGCAACTGGTAAGATGGTAAATAAGGTGTTATCTAAAACTTTTGTTGTGATATCATGCTTCTCTACATCCGGTAAAATAAAATATGGGTTATTGGGTAGGTACTTGCCCGTATCCCCTTCCAAAATAAATCCTTCCACTAGGCCAATTCCATAGTAGTCAAGTACAGAACTTAGATTCTCCATTTCTTGAGCGCGATAGTCTAAAGTTATGATGGCATTTCCACCATTCTTTAGATATTCCTTTATCATGGTCGCCTCATCTTCAGACAAATCGGTTTCTGGAGAATTTATCAATAGGATATCACAGTCCTCAGGAATTTCTTCTGCGGTCAGAGTTGCTAACTCATTTACTATTACATTCTGCTTATCCATCATATCCGCAAATATTTCACCAGTTTTAACTTCTCCATGACCGGTTACTACATACATAACTGGTAAATCTGGATTTGATACAAATTGGATTGCGGAAGTAATCTTTCCTTCCACATCAATTCCAGTGGTCTCCATGCTGTAGGTGGAATAATTAATTTCTTGTACAAGCATATCCGTCCCAGCAATATATTTTGCTCTCTGAGTAACTTCATTTACAATTAGAAAACTATTCTGACTTACATTGATATCCTCAAGATAATTGGATACAAAATTAGGGTATAAAACTGGATCCTTATATTCTAATCTAAGTTTATCGGATAAATTGTCATATTCATCAATAATTCTTTCAAATATAGGAGTTTCATTCCCAGGTTCTACAATATAATAGATGGTAACATCCTCCGTAAGGTTTTTAACAATATTCTCTGTTTCCTTAGTTAAGGTAAAGAAACTTTCCGAACTTAAATCCACCTGTAATTCCAGTTCAGATACAATTAAATTAATGACCAAAGTAATTGCTATAATAATTGCAGAAACAACCGAAACATAAGCTCCACTTCTAAATTTCCTTCCAGAAAAGGAACTTTTGATTTTATCGATTATGTTTTCTGCCTTGTTTTTTTCCTTATGTTCTAACTCATTCACGGTATCGTCCTCCTCTTCCTAACTCCATCTCTTTTTCTTGATTACCTGTGTGGACAGATATAAGAAAACAAAAATGATACTGAAATAATAGACTATACTGGTTAAATCCAATATGCCATAGTAAAAGGAATCAAACCTTGATAAGACAGAAAACCAGGTAAATACTCTCGAAACCGATCCGTCAAAGATGGCAGGTTTGATCAAGTATGTGATGGTCAGTGCTGCTTCACCGATACAGGCAATGGCGATAGAAACCGTTACATTATGCATCATTCGATATAAAATGTAGCAAATCAATAATAGTATCGCAGAAAATACAATATAAGCGGTTCTATTATCCGATGGAATGATGTTAGCAATGCCCTCCATTAAGGCTGTAAATAAGAATACTACAAAGCTGATTACTGCTGCCACTACTTGACTATCGGTCAAGCTAGATATCAATAGTCCCATAGATAAATAAGCTCCACCTAACAAGGCAAAACCTAAAACACTTGCATAAGCAGTAGATAATTTTACATCCCCATATTTACTCAAAATCATGGGATAAGTTGAAATAATTAGGATAACTCCTAAAAATATGGTAAACACGGCCAAAAATTTACCCATAATGATGGATGAGGCACTCAAAGGAGAGGTATATAATAGCTGATCCGTCTTTTGCTTATTTTCCTCTGCCATCAATCTCATGGTTAAAATCGGTGCCAAAAGTACAAAGATAAAACTGATAGAGGATAGGGTATATTCAAAATTAGCATATCCTCCTAGCAAATTCTGTGCAAAAAAATATATTCCAATAACAACTAAAAAGAAGGACATGAAGACATATCCGATCATCGATGTAAAGTAAGAACGCAATTCTTTTTTATAAATCGCTAGCATCTGATTTCTCCTCCTCCCCGATTTCCTTGCTTTCATCCTGATCTTTTTCTGATGACTTATGGTCTTTTTCTGATTTATTGGGATGCTTGAAGGCAAAGGATTTCTTCTTTTTCTGATTTTGATATCCGGAATCATTGGTTACTTTCAGGAATACATCCTCCAAGCTCATTTTTATTGTAGACATTTCTAAAATTGGTGTATTGGCTTTGCTACATGCTAAGAAAATAGCTTCGCGAACATCCTCATTTTCCTTCGTATACACGGTCAACTCACAAACTCCATCTTCGATTGCTTCCTCTTCTTCTACCTTAGAGATATTATCTATGTTCTTTAAAATATTGGTTACGATTTTTTGATCT
Organism: Clostridiales bacterium; assembly: GCA_012839085.1. Lineage (GTDB taxonomy): Bacteria > Bacillota > Clostridia > Lachnospirales > Lachnospiraceae > Mobilitalea. The sequence continues at coordinate 8,186 of DUNZ01000063.1, read as the reverse complement.
CCTTTTATAGATAACTTAATACCGCCATTCATACCCAGATGACTGCTTAAATTTTCTGGTTTATCGATCAAAACTAACTTACCATGATTGATGATCAACACTGTATCACAAACAGCGCTAACCTCCTGCATAATATGTGAACTTAAAATAACCGTATGTTTTTTTGCTAATTCTTTAATTAATTCTCTTATTTCAATAATCTGTTTTGGATCCAATCCAACCGTCGGTTCATCCAAAATGATTACTTCTGGATAACCCATAATAGCCTGGGCAAGACCAACTCTTTGTTTGTATCCCTTGGATAGATGTTTAATTAGCCGTTCGGACATATGAGTTATTTTTGTTGCTTCCATGATATCCTGAATCATTTGTTTCTTTTCGCTTTTCTTTACTTTTTTAATGTCGGCTACAAAATCCAAATACTCATAAACCGTCATATCAGGATAAATGGGGGGAAATTCCGGAAGATAACCAATCATCTTTTTTACTTCCTTCGGTTCTTCATAAATATCTAATCCATTTACCGTTACAGTACCTTCTGAAGCTGAGATATAACCAGTGATAATATTCATGGTTGTCGATTTACCAGCACCGTTAGGACCTAGAAAGCCTAGAATCTGCCCCTTATCTACGGTAAAGGATAAGTGATCTACGGCAGTATGATCACCGTATCGTTTCACTAAGTTTTTAACCTCAATCAAGATTTTCTCCTCCTTACAATTAATTTGAGAATTGAATTCCATATAATTTACCATTCTTCAAACATTTCTATCATACAATAAGAATTCGAAAATTTTGTGAACAAAAAGGGACTATTGCAAAATATTAATGCAATAGCCCCTTTGATTTTCTTTTAAATTCATTTAAAAATATCGGGAATCTAAGATCATGGAATATTCATAAGATCACTCATTTTATATAAACCAGACTCTTTTCCTGGTAAAAATTTAGCTGCCTGTATGGCTCCTTTTGCAAAAATAGCCTTGGAGTAAGCCGTATGTTTGATTTCTATTACTTCATCGGTTCCCGCAAAAATTACCTCATGTTCCCCTACAATGGTGCCTCCCCTAACTGCCGAGATGCCGATTTCCTTTTTATTTCTTGCTACTCGCTCCGTGGAACGATCATATTTATATTCATACCTATGATCCAGTACTTCGTTCATCGCATCCGCTAGGGCTAGAGCCGTCCCAGAGGGTGCATCCACCTTCTTATTATGATGGCGCTCTACTATTTCAATATCAAATCCTGCCTCTGAAAGAATTTTTGCCGATTCCTGAATTAGTTTGGTAATCAGATTGATGCCCATGGACATATTGGCAGATCTAAGGATTGGAATTTGCTTTGCTGCCTCATTAATCTTCTCAATATCTTCCTTAGAAAAGCCTGTTGTACATAAGACGATTCCGATTTCTTGTTCTATCGCAAACTCTAACATTTCTTCTAAATTATTTGGAGAGGAGAAATCAATAATCACATCGGCTAGTACACCACAGGATGCAAAATTAGGATAAACCGGATACTTATTCACACGGTTTTGGGAAACATCGATACCAGCAACAATGATAGCATTCTCATCTGCTTCTACCAGCTCTGAAATCACCTGTCCCATTTTCCCGTTACATCCCCGTAATATAATATTTGTCATATGTCCTCCTATCTTAGGGTATTTAAACCTATGGCATTCATTTCATTCATTAGTTTCTTGGCATTTTCCAATTCCATCTCCGTTAGAGGCATTCTTAAATCGCCAACCTCAAAACCTAGTAAATTAAGCGCTTTTTTCACCGGAATAGGATTAACTTCATAGAACAAGGCATTAATCAATGGAAGGTATTTTAGCTGTAATTCAAGGCTAGTCTTAGTATCTCCTGATAAATATTTTTCTACCATGTCATGGGTTGGCTTAGGAGCGATATTTGCTAAAACGGAAATAACCCCAACACCCCCCAAAGAAAGAATCGGAACAATCATCTCATCACAGCCGGAATAAAGATCGATCTTACCCTTGGTTAACTGCATAATTTCTGCTATCTGAGCAATATTTCCACTGGCTTCTTTAATTCCAACGATATTATCCACATTTTCTACTAGTGTGGCAACGGTCTGTGGAAGAATATTGCACCCTGTTCTACCTGGAACATTATATAGGATAATGGGTATGGTAACCGAATTTGCAATGGCTGTAAAATGTGCAATTAAGCCTTTTTGTGTAGCCTTATTATAATATGGAGAAACCACAAGTAATGCATCTGCACCATGTTTTTCAGCTTCCTTGGAAAGATAAATTGCAGTATCGGTACAGTTTGATCCGGTACCAGCAATCACAGGTATTCTCTTATTTACTTTTTCTACTGTAAATCGAATACATTCTATATGTTCCTCATGAGTTAACGTAGACGCTTCCCCTGTTGTTCCACATACGATAATACTATCTGTTCCTTGAGAAATATGAAATTCAATCAATTCCCCTAATTTCTCATAATTCACCTCATTGTTCTTGGTAAATGGTGTTACAATTGCTACACCGGATCCTTTAAATACTGCCATAATAGACACCTCCAAATTTAATATACTTGATTTTATGATACGAATCTTTGTGGAAAAACTATGGTACCGTCAAGTGCTAAAAAAGAATATTTAAAGTAACAGTTAAAAATTCACCAACTTTCCTAATAAAATAAAAAAATCGACTACCAGGAGTCGATGCTAAAGAATAATATATGTTTAAAACATGATAGAATAATCATGTGTTCATTGATTCATATTCTTTAGGCAGCTCTCCATCAATATATTGATGACAGTCATATAGTTTTTCACCATATGCCCAGCAATCATAAATACAGGGTTTATGATTACTTCGGCATTGTTTCCTTTCAGACTACAATCATCTATTCCTGAAATATCCTGTAGCTTACTATTAAACAATGCGCCTCTACCACAAGTAAAGATTTCACAATATTCGTAGCTACATACTAACATTTGCCATATATAATGTCAATAGATAAATCCAAAAAATAAATTTAAGAATCTTAAAATGCTGCTACAAAGCAACTTTGTATATAAATCAATCATTTTTAAATAATTGATCGATAGGAAATTACTCCCTTATATACACAATTTGTTTGTAACAGCTTAAGGTGAATCTATATTAAATTTTAATAATCTTCAAGATATTCCAGTTTGCTTACGGATACTTCATAAGCGATTCTCTTTTCAAACTCAGTTTCAGATAATTTTTTCTGATATTCCCTACTTTGAATTCTTCCCCAAATTTGAAGATGACCACCTACACGGAAGGTTTCTGCAAATCTGGCATTTCTACCCCAACAAATACATGGAATGTAATCCGATTTACCATAGGGACGGTTGACAGCCAATAATACATCCGCAATCTCACGTCCTAGGGGTGTTTTACGATACACCGGCGGTTTACATACATATCCATCAAGGAAGATATGATTGGGCTTAACATCCTCGTCTAATTCATCCGTAATCTTAATTTCTCTAGCAAATACCGAAAGCACTAATTTGTTCTTATTTTCTTCATGTCGATTATAGGAGCGAAATTGCCCTAAGACCTCTACAAATTTCCCCCTGTAATCTTGTTTTACGTCAATGAGCCGTTCAGAAACCATGATGGGGATAATGTCACTGGAATTACTGAGACGCTTTACAATTGCCTCTAAAATATAAAATCCTTCCCCAAAGACATCATGGCTAAACGTAAATTCACTGACCACCTCTCCTGCAATACTTACTTGATTGTTATCAAATACTTTATCTGCCATATCGTACCTCTCCCTTCCTTCCTGGCGTTCTTTATTCCGCCAATCTGCTCTAAAATGTAGGGTAAATTTATCTGTTTGGTCAGAAAACAGCTTTCATTCACCTATGTTAATATATATGCAATATTCCACATTTTAGAAGTAAAAGTTTAATATATTTTTATGTGTTTCCAATTTTTGTTACTTTATACAAAAATATTGAATTATTTTTATACATTTTTTCAAACCATAGATTGCTTTTCGTTTCTTTGCTTGTTACAATATATAAGTTGTGTTGAGACTGACCTAATGTCTTTAGAAAGAAGGTATTATATATATGAAAAGAGAAGATATTCGAAATATCGCCATTATTGCCCATGTTGATCACGGGAAAACAACTCTGGTCGATGGGTTATTAAAACAAAGTGGCATATTCCGTTCGAATCAAAATGTAGTAGATCGAGTTATGGACTCCAATGATATAGAGCGGGAACGGGGTATTACAATTTTGTCGAAAAATACTGCCGTTATGTATGATGGAGTTAAAATAAATATTATAGATACACCGGGTCACGCAGATTTTGGTGGCGAAGTAGAACGTGTTCTTAAGATGGTCAATGGTGTCATCCTTGTAGTAGATGCCTTTGAAGGTCCTATGCCGCAGACGAAATTTGTTCTAAAAAAAGCACTGGAACTATCCTTACAAGTAATTGTATGTATCAATAAAATGGATCGTCCCGAGGCAAGACCCGCAGAGGTAGTTGATGAAGTATTAGAATTATTAATTGAATTGGATGCTGATGATGAACAATTGGATTGTCCATTCATATTTGCATCTGGTAAATCAGGAACTGCATCTCTTTCTATGGAAGAGCAGTCCACGAATATGAATCCTTTATTTGAAACGATCCTAAAACATATTCCTGCTCCATCAGGAGATTCCGAGAAGAGTACCCAGGTACTAATCAGTACCATAGACTACAATGAATATGTAGGTAGGATTGGTATTGGTAAAGTTGATAATGGTACTATTAAAGTAAACCAAGAGGTCGTTCTTGTCAATGCCCATGAGCCAGAAAAATTGGAAAAAGTTAAAATTAGTAAACTTTATGAATTTGATGGGTTGAAACGTGTTGAAGTTAACCAAGCATCCGTTGGTTCTATCGTAGCAATTTCAGGTATTGCTGATCTTCATATTGGTGATACCATTTGCTCACCGGATCACCCGGATCCCATACCTTTTCAGAAAATCTCGGAGCCCACAATTGCTATGTATTTTAGTGTAAATGATAGTCCACTTGCTGGTACCGAAGGAAAATTTGTAACCTCAAGGCATTTAAGGGAGCGCTTACTAAGAGAGCTTAATACCGACGTCAGCCTGAGAGTAGACGAAACCGATACCACAGAAAGCTTCAAAGTCTCTGGTAGAGGGGAACTTCATCTATCCGTATTAATTGAAAATATGCGTCGAGAAGGCTATGAGTTTTCTGTCAGTAAGGCAGAGGTTCTCTATAAAGAAGACGAGAACGGTAAAAAGTTAGAACCTATGGAGCATGCCGTAATCGATGTACCTGATGAATTTGCTGGAATCGTTATTGAAAAACTAGGATCCCGTAAGGGGGAAATGATCAATATGCATACTTCCGGAAATGGCCATACCCGTATTGAGTTTTCCATTCCAGCCCGCGGTCTAATTGGTTACCGTGGAGAATTTATGACTGATACCAAAGGAAACGGCATTATCAACACTATCTTTGATGGCTATGGCCCTTATAAAGGTGATATTCAATATCGAAAAACCGGTAGTCTGATTGCCTTTGAGACAGGGGAAAGTATTACCTACGGTCTATATAATGCACAAGAGCGTGGTGTCCTTTTTATCGGCCCTGGTGTTAAAGTGTATTCTGGTATGGTCATTGGACAAAACCCTAAAGCTGAAGACATTGAAGTAAACGTATGCAAGAGGAAACAGTTAACCAATACTCGTGCAGCTGGTTCTGATGATGCCCTTAGATTATCTCCACCGAAAATATTAAGTCTGGAGCAAGCACTTGAATTTATAGAAACCGATGAGTTATTAGAAGTAACACCAAAAAACTTACGAATTCGTAAGAAAATATTAGATCCCACCTTAAGAATGAGAGATCGTCGTAATCGACAAAATAATTAAAAAATAGCAAAACTTCAATAGGCTGTAGCTAAGTGAAAATACCCATCATGCTACAGCCTATTATTTATTCTATCGCAGGTAAGGTGTTTTACCAGCAAACCTTGTCTATAATTAACTCAACTCGATATTTCTTATTTCAAGGATACGACGGTCCGGGTATTTGCCAACTTCTTTTGGATTCTTAATATCATATTCATGTAATATCTCTTTAAAATACGCTTTGAGAGAATCCTTGGATAAAACCTGATTATTGTATCTATCTCTAACTAAATTTATTTCTGATATTTCATGATCCATCATGCTAGTTAATGTTTTGGGGCCATACCAAAAAAACGCATCCATAATGTCATCTACAAAAAACCGATCCTCAGGTAAGAGAAAATCATCTCCAATATTTATTTCATTAACACCACATCGTTTCATAGATTCATATAATTTTTTATAAGGAGTATGGGTTTGATTCATAACACATTCCTCCTGAAAAAATTCCCTGTCATAAAACGCCAAATAAAATGCTTGGGAGTAGTATAGTAAATATTGAACATAGGCGGGACAGATATCCGCTTTTGTTTTATTCACGATATAATAAGCAACACCATAAAGTTTCGATGCCATTATTTTTGACAACACAGCATTTCTACTTTTCTTATAGGCTACACTTGTTAAACAATGCTTTCGTTTGCACAACAAATCATAATAATATTCAGGATCTTCTAGTATGGTTTTCAACTTGCTAGAATATTCACTGGTAGGTGTATCCCCTTCCATATAGCGTATAATTGTCGTTTCTCCCCATCCTAAAAGTTTTGCCAAAGGTTTTTTTCCGATACGATATTGTTCCAGTATCAATCTAATTTCATCCTTTGTAATAATAGAGTCATCATGATTCATTGTTAACTTATTGCTATCCATATTCATACTCCTCAGTTCAATAAATGTTCTTTAGGTATTCATATTTCTTCCAATAATTATCATACCATTTTTTTCTTATTTTGTACATGGATATTTATAAATTCTGTCAAAATATTCACAAAAAATTAAATTTTATTGAACTATTATTATTTTCTTTCATAGTTATGACCGTTTCCTATATACCTGCTATTTTTTGCGTCATTTATTCCGTATGTCCCTTAGTAATTTTCTATTTCTATAGTAAAAATCATATAATACATCAAACGATAGACCTAAAACATTATGTATATATAATTTACGTCATTATATACGGAACAAGTGTAGCTTGATATTTTATGTCAATCTTTACAGGGCGAGGTGTTTCATATTTTACGTAACACTTTACGGAATATGGGGCGTGATAGTTTACGTTAATCTTTACAGAACAAGGGTAGCCTGATGTTTTACGTCAAACCATACGGAACAAGAAGTTTCATATTTTACGTCAAACTTTACGGAACAAGATGTTTCATGTTTTGCGTCACACTTTACGGAATATGGGGCGTGATTGTTTACGTTAATCTTTACAGAACAAGGGGAGCTTGGTGTTTTACGTCGAACTATACGGAACAAGGTGTTTTATATTTTACGCCTTTCTTTACAGAACAAGGGATTTTATGTTTTACATCTATTTTTACGGAACATGGTATTTCATATTTTACGTCTATCTTTACGGAATAAAGGTGTTTTATATTTTACGTCTATCTTTACGGAATAAAGGTGTTTCATATTTTACGTCTATCTTTACGGAACAAGGGGAGCCTCCACATATTACATATAAGGAACCGTATCCCATATAAAAAAGCCTACCTGATTGTAATTCAACCAGACAAGCTCTAATGTTAAAATTTTCTAAACTCATTAATATCATGAATAATTATTTTAAATCCTCGTATAATACGGTCAAACATACCGATGCGGTATAAATTGATTAAAACCATACCAATGGGTATTCCCAAAATCATCCCTAAGACTCCATAGAATTTATAACCAATAAACATAAAGATCAGGGTGGCCAATGGACTAATACCAATACTATCCCCAACCATTTTCGGTTGTAATACCTGTTTTAGTATCTGGCAGATCAGATAAATGACAATCAGTCCTACTGCCATAAAATAATTTCCTGATATCATAGATACCACTGCCCAAGGCCAAAGTATTGCTCCTGTACCAAACACCGGAAGAAAATCAAGAAATGCAATTCCTAAGGCTAATAAAAACGAGTAATCCACTCGTAAAATTTCAAATCCCACAAACATAACAATGGTTAAGACTAGCATTATCTTAAATTGAGC
>DUNZ01000062.1 GCA_012839085.1 Clostridiales bacterium | reverse complement strand
GGTTCCTATATTGAATGAAAATTTCTCAAAGCATCTTTGGGATGCTTACTTTAAGAGCCATGTGTAACTCTTAAGTTTTTTAGAATTTTCAGGGTTGTTTCACTGTTCAATTATCAAGGTTCATTTTGCTACCGCTTCCTTGTTTCTCAACGCGTCAGCTTGACTATCTTATCATGCATTTTCTTAATTGTCAACCACTTTTTTTAAGTTTTTTCTAGTTTTTTAATGACCTGAAAGCCGACTAGATTTCTAGTTTTTTAATGACCTGAAAGCCGACTAGAAAAACTTGCTCAAAGCAAGTAACTACTAAAAAGTAGAACGGAGAAAGAGGGATTTGAACCCTCGCGCCGCTATTAACGACCTACTCCCTTTCCAGGGGAGCCCCTTCAGCCTCTTGGGTATTTCTCCAAAAAGATGATTCTTATCTATTATATAAACTTTTTCACCAAATTTCAAGAAGAATTTTTCGCCAATTCTCTTTTTCGCCATTCCAATGTATTATCCATTGGAACGGAAACGGAGAGAGTGGGATTCGAACCCACGGTTCCTTGCGGAATCACTGGTTTTCAAGACCAGCCCCTTAAGCCACTCGGGCATCTCTCCTGACGTCGCTAAGCTAGTATATCATCACAATTATCTTGTGTCAAGTGCTTTTTATTATTCATTATAAATATTTTGAATTGTTTAATTTATCTTATATTTCAAAACAATTTATAACAATAAGAATTCTTCCAAAGAATTATTGAATTGTTTATAAATTAATTCCCATTCATTAGAGCCTTAGCTATAATCATATCTTCCGGCGTAGTTATTTTAATATTACGGTAATCACCCGCTACTATTTTTACCGGCATTTTTAAAAACAATTCATAGACCATGGAATCATCCGTAATAGTTACCTCTATATTATCTTTATTATCGAAAAATTTATCATAGGCAATTCGTATGGATTGATAATGAAAGGCTTGAGGTGTCTGGGCACTCCACAGGCTATGCCGATCTGGGGTCGAAAGGATTGTATGGCTGGTATCGGCTACCTTAACTGTTTCCTTTACAGGGGTTGCTAGGATACAGGCACTATGTTCACGTACCATAGCTATCATATTATTAATCATTTCCACAGTAATAAAAGGCCTGGCTCCATCATGAATTAGTACATAATCGGTATTTTTCAAGCACTGTAATGCACCATAGACAGAATCATACCGCTCCTTACCCCCTTCAATCACTTGCCTTATTTTATTAAAATGATATAATTCCACAATTTGATTCTTACAATATTCTATTTGACCTTTTCCTGTTACTAATATGATATCGTCAACCCTACTCTCTTCAAATGCTTTTAAGGAATAATATACTAGGGGTTTACCTTCCAGCTCTAGGTATTGCTTTGCGACGCTTGAATTCATTCGGGATCCTTGACCAGCCGCAAGTACAATAGCCGTGATTTTACAGACTTTCTTCATACTACTATCTTTCTCCTATTTTCAGATTTGGTACAGCATTCAAATCATATCCGCTTCGTGTCCCCTTCAAAAATTCATAATATGCTGCTGTTCCAATCATGGCAGCATTATCGGTACAGAATATCGGTGAGGGATAATAGAATGCAAGGTCATTCTTTTTGCAAGCTTTAATCATAGCTTCTCTAAGGTGATTATTTGCTGCTACACCACCAGCAATTGCGACTCTTTTCATATTATAATCCTTTGCTGCCGTAATTGTCTTGGTAACCAGCACATCAATAACTGCCTCCTGGAAGGAAGCCGCAATATCCGCTCGGTTTATTTCTATCCCCTTCATTTCACAGGAATTAATATAATTCAGTACGGCTGACTTAAGTCCACTAAAACTAAAGTCGTAAGGGGCATCTTCTATATTCGCCCTAGGAAATGCAATTGCTTCCTTATTTCCTTCTAATGAAAGTTTATCAATTTTGGGTCCTCCAGGATAGCCTAATCCAATTGCCCTTGCTACCTTATCAAAGGCCTCACCTGCCGCATCATCTCTGGTACGTCCAATAATTTGATATTGGCCATAATCATTTACTAGAACCAAGTGGCTATGTCCCCCCGATACGATTAGACATAAAAATGGTGGCTCTAGCTCTTTGTTTTCAATATAATTGGCTGATACATGCCCTTCTATATGATGTACACCGATTAAGGGTTTTTTAGTAGCAAAACTAATTGCCTTTGCTTCTGCTACTCCAACCAATAGGGCTCCAACGAGACCAGGTCCATAGGTTACACCGATTGCATCTATTTCATCCATTGACATTCCCGCTGTTGTCAATGCTTCGTCGATGACCTGGTTTATTTTCTCTATATGTTTTCTGGAAGCGATTTCGGGAACAACGCCTCCATAAACTTTATGAAGTTCAATCTGCGAAGAAATAATATTCGAAAGAACTTCTCTTCCGTTTCTCACAACTGCTGCTGCCGTTTCATCGCAAGATGTTTCGATTGCCAATACGGTTATGTCTTTTGTCATAAATTCCTCCAATTAGCCTTTTACTACCTAAGCTTACCCCTAGTTTTCCCTTGGTGCATACTCCCAACCAAGTATCTTCCACTTCTTTAAACTATCTTTTCTCAAAAGAAATTTCAATTTCTCAGAGTACTTTCCTTTTTCCTGAATTGTATAAGTCACGTGAACAATGGCATATTCTCTGTCGTCTATTTCTTTTTGCTGCTCTGACTCTTTATCTACTATAAGGTAATTTGAAATACTTCTTCCAGCTTTTTTCCACTCATCAATATCCATATATAATTTATTTAAATATTCGTCTTCCGGATTTTTTTCAATCAGCTCAAGATCATAAAGCTCCCTGATTTTCCAGGCCAAGGCCTCCAACTCTTCCTCCTCAAGATCGGTATAGATTAGTTTTAACATATTACTATATAATTTTACAACTTCCCGTGGGGTTTTAGGATAATTAGAATCCAAGTCCTTTTCCAATACTTTTTCAATTTCAGTTAACTCTCTTGTCGTTTCCTCTAATGGCTCCGTTCGATTGATCCAATAATAATAGAGCATTAAAGCTACTACAGCAAAAACAGTCATTGAAATAATTGTGGATGTTGTTCTTTTCTTCGACTTATTCATTCCTATACCCCCTTGTATTTTTTACTCGTTTTTATCAAATTCCAGTGTCACACTTTTTCTATCCTTACCCGGAAAAACATTAGGAAAAATACGTCTAGCATCAGCAATAAACTCTTCCGGTCGAACTAGAGATGGACTATAATGGGTCAACCACATTTCCTTAACCTGTGCTTTGCTGGCTATCTTTGCTGCTTCTGTAAATGTCATATGTTTATACTCTCTTGCTTTTACATCCTTATCTTTCTCTCCGTACATACCTTCACAAATAAACAAATCCGAATTCCTAGCATTTAATATAATCGATTTGGTCGGTCTGGTATCCGTACAATAGGTTAATTTAATTCCCTTTCGTTCCGGCCCCAAAACCATATCCGGTGTTATTACTCTTGTATCTTCATAAATCGTTTCCCCTTTTTGTAGTCGGTTCCAATATTTTTGAGGTACTTGATTTTCCTGCGCCTTTTCTACGAAAAATCTTCCGGCACGTTTTATCATAATGCTATACCCGTAACACAGTACATTATGGTTTACTTTAAATGCCCGAATATGATAGCCATTGATTTCAAAGTCCTCTTCCTCTTGGCTAATTTCTAGAAAATTAAGTTTAAACGGTAACTCAGGTGCGATGACACGAAGAGCATTCACAACCCTTTCCAATCCTTTCGGTCCAATCAAGGTAACCGGTTCTGTCCGATCCGCATTTCCCATGGATAATAAAAGACCCGGTAATCCACTGATGTGATCACCATGGTAATGGGTAAAACAGATAATGTCAATGGAGTGAAAACTCCAACCTTTTTCCTTAATGGTAATCTGTGTTCCTTCTCCGCAATCTATTAATAAACTACTTCCATTATACCTAGTCATCAGAGCCGTCAACCACCTTCCAGGTAGGGGCATCATGCCACTGGTGCCTAATAGACATACATCTAACATTTTATATTCAAGCCTTTCTAATAGCATTTTTTATCCGTTTCTAATATTCTACCACAAATTTTTAACTCATATAACTATAATGTATTTTAGCAGTTTTTTCTATGGTTTGTCTACACAAAAAGAGTTGGGTTTCAACGGTCATTGACTTATATGAAGGATAAATGAGGAGAAACTGCGTTTTCAAATTTTGCAAAGAAAAAAGTTGGTTTATAAAACCAACTCTTGTTCAGATTATAGCACTTCTGTTTTTCTTCTCACTTCAACTGGAATCAGGAACTGGGAAACCATTTTATCATAGCACTCTTCACACAAATTGAATCGATGAACCTCCATATCTCTCCCTGAAAAGTAGCCCCATTCTTTCGTAGCTTCAAATGCATCCTCCATCAAGATACCATTTTCAACCCTAAGACTCTTTCCACATGAATTGCAACACAGCTTGCTAGCCCCACTTTTATTTACCTTACCAGCTCTTTTCACACTTATCCCTCCTGATTGATGATGCAAACTTCATACTTATATCCATTATAAGCCCCAGGGCTCCATTTTTACAGTGGGAATTACTGTATAGGCCTTAACCACATAATTACAGCATCCTCCATAGGTTTCTGATAGAAATCCTTACGTATCCCTTCTTTCTGAAACCCAAGGCTTTCATATAAGCATAAAGCTGCCTGATTGGACTTGCGAACCTCTAGAGTCAAACTCCCTACCCCTTGATCCTTCGCTACCCTAATAAGTTCAGATAGCAATTTGTAAGCAACTTTTTTTCTCCGGTATTCCTTCTTTACCGCAACATTATAGATATTGCCTTCACCAGCAATGCCCCAGTATCCACAATAACCTATGATAACTCCTTCTTCCGCTACAAGATATTTGTTATTCGGATTTTCTAAAGCACTAGCGAAGTCCTCTCTAGACCACGGTTCTGAAAAAGTTTCTTGTTCAATCATACATACATCAGCAAGATCCGCTTCTGTCATTTCCCTGATAACCATGTTTCTTGATATCCTCCGGCTTTTTATCAAGCTAATTACGATTTCCTAGTTCTCGTTCTGCCCGTTCTCTTTCCGCCTGTGATAATCGCAGATATATTGGTGCAAATTCTGAAGCGGTCACAAACTTGTTCTCTTTATAATATTGAATTCCCAAGGCTCCTACAGAACCAGCTCTATGTCTGTTTAAATGGAGCGGAGCAAATGAGAATTTGACTTTTGTATTCTTATGGATTATTTCTGAATAGGCAGAAGATCCATCTCCGAGAAAGATTACTTCCCTACCCAAGTCATTAATTTGATCCATCATTTCTTCTACTGGCACCGCTTTTTGATTTTCAATGATATTAATATCTTGTCCCACAAAATCATACAAAGCCGTATATACCTGATTTCTTCTTGCATCCATCATAGGACATACCAATTGATTGGTTCCACATAAATTATAAGCCAAACCTTCCAAGGTGGGAACCGGGATAATGGGTTTATTCAAGGCCAGTCCCAGTCCTTTTGCTGTGGCCGCACCAATTCGTAACCCTGTAAATGAACCGGGGCCTGATGTTATTGCAATTCCATCTGCATCCTTCAGATCAAAATCTACCATCTCAACAATTTCATTCATCATCGGTAGTAATGTCTGAGAATGGGTCTTTTTAAAATTTACAGTGTATTCTGCTAGAACCACTTCTTCCGTCACAATTCCAACGGTTGCTACTAGTCCCGAACTGTCTATTGCTAATACCTTCATTTTATCATCCTTCTTTAATAAAGCATTATGAAAATCTATTCTATGGTTATGCATCTATAATCAAAGCCCTTACTTAAATCTTTTTTAATTACTATAGATACTATGTTCTCTGGAAGGATTTCCTGAATAAGTTCAGCCCACTCGATTAAGCATACTCCATTTCCATAGAAATACTCTTCGTATCCAATCTCCTCCATCTCTTCTACACTGGAGATTCGATAGACATCAAAGTGATAGAAGGGATAATTGGCTCCCTCATATTCTTGAACAATAGTAAACGTAGGACTATTGACGATATCCTCTACCCCTAGACCCTTGGCAAATCCTTGGGTAAAGACGGTTTTTCCTACCCCCAAATCACCAGACAGACAGTAGACATCACCGCTTTTCGCCTTTTGACCCATACGAAAACCAATATTAAACGTGTCTTCTGCACTAAAACTATCTATTTTCATATAATCCTCTTTCAATCCTGAAACCCTTTATTTTATCATCTTTTCCACTTCTTTTTTATGTCGAAACAATTATAGCAGATTATTATAAAAAAAGATAGAGTTTCTTTATACAGACCATATAAAGAAACTCTATCAAAAGTTATGGCTAATTATCACTTTGCTAGTAAGCTATGGTAATTAGTGAAACCCTTTTATTAAAGAACTTACTCCCTTATAAATTAATCCCGTAACGAAAGAAACTAATACACCCTTTAACAAATTAAAGGGAACAACTGCCAGAAGAATTAAGTCCCACAAACTTTGAATCCCTGGATTTACCATAGTACCCATCTCAACAATAGTCTCTATTGGCATCTGGAATGCTTTTGCAAATGCCGGTATCAATACATAAGCATTTAAAACAGCTCCGACCAATACCATGAACACAGTTCCTATAACTAAACCGATCATCGCCGATTTTTTAGTTTTCTTTCTTTGATAAATGATAGCCGCTGGTACAACGAAAGCAATTCCAATTAAAAAATTAGCAAATTCACCTACAAACATTGTCATAGTACCATTAATAGCCAAATTTAATAGTATCTTTAATAGCTCGATTACTACGCCTGCTAGTGGGCCTAGAGCAAAAGCTCCAATTAATACTGGTACCTCACTAAAATCAATTTCGTAAAAACTTGGTGCAAACCATAAAGGAATTTCAAAAAGCATCAAAATTACGGAGATGGCGGAAAGCATTGCCATCGCTGTAATCCCTCTGGCAGATTTGATACCTACCCTTCGATCTTTCGTTACCCTTCCTTGTCTTGTCTTTGTCTGCACATTCATAAAGTTGTTCCGATTGTTCATATTGATCTCTCCTTTTTAATCAAAGGAAAAACTTTGGGATGCAGCAAGGAAAAATGTATTACTTTAGTTCAAAGAAAATTCCTATGAAAGAAAAAATCCCCGATTTATAATAACATAAATCGGGGCGAACGATACATTCATCCTATCACTGCTCTTCTCACATCCAGACTTTACTGTCGGTTTTGGAATTTCACCAAATCAGTCTTTGATCGAAAAACAAAACTTTCAAATCAAAGAGTCGCGGACTATACCGCCGGTCGGGAATTTCACCCTGCCCCGAAGATTTTACCTTATATTTATATTTCAAGAATATGATAACTCATAATTCCCTTGTCGTCAATATAGATTCAAGTTAATACCATAACTTTCTTGGATTTTATGCTTTTTCAATTTCGCCTGCTTTTGTAAGAGCAATTTTTGTAATAACAGGTCCAACTAGTTCATAGATTACCGTACCACATAATATTATGGTACGAATTTTATTACCATACTCTGGGACAATATTCATGGCAACCCCTGCCAATCCAATGGCTACTCCTGCTTGGGGTAATAAAGTAAAGCCTAGATATTTTCTAACCACAGGTGCTGCATTGGAGATTTTTGCACCCACGGCTGCTCCTAATACCTTACCAACTACCCTGAAAATGACATAGAGTAGTCCAATCAGTCCTACAGAAGGTATTATGGAGATATCTAAGTCTGCACCAGAAATAAAGAAAAACAACATAAAAATCGGTGGAGTGAATCGATCTACTAATTCAAAGACCTTATCACTTTCATTGGAAGTATTTACAAAGACACTACTCATGGCCATGCAAGCTAACAAAGAGGAAAAACCACATATTTCAGATATTCCAATACATAGCAGTATCATTGCGGCTGTTAAGGATAGTCTATTTCCACGTCCAGTATACCATTTAACAGCAAACTTTAAAATAATACCAAGAATTGCCCCAAAGATTAATCCTCCCACAATCTCAATTAAGGGGTCGATTAAGGTACTAGCTAGGGAAGCTGCACCATTTGAGTTGATCGCTTTCGCTATGGCCACCGATAAACCAAAAGCCATTAGTGCCACAGCATCATCTATGGCTACAACCGGAAGCAAGGTATTGGTAACCTGACCTTGGGCTTTATATTGTCGAACAACCATTAATGTAGCAGCTG
>DUNZ01000061.1 GCA_012839085.1 Clostridiales bacterium | reverse complement strand
GAGTTTTATTAATAGAAGATATAGGAGAAAAAAGATGAAATACAAAAACATATTATTTGACTTGGATGGTACTTTGACTGATCCCAAGGTAGGAATAACAAAATCAGTCCAATATGCATTAAAGAAATTCAACATTAAAGCAGATAATTTAGATGAACTAGTCTCATTTATCGGCCCCCCGCTTGCTGATTCTTTTATGGAGTTCTATGGTTTTTCAGAAGAACAAGCGAAAAAGGCCATTGACTATTATCGAGAATATTTTAGAGAGCAAGGGATATTTGAAAACCAAATATTTGATGGAATAAAAGAATTGCTAGGCAATTTAAATTCTCAGGAAAGAACCCTTATCTTGGCTACTTCCAAACCTACGATTTTTGCAAAAAAGATATTGGAGCACTTTGGAATCTATAAGTATTTTGACTTTATTTGTGGCAGTAATTTGGATGGTACCCGTTCCGATAAGACGGAAATTATTGGTTATATATTGCAGGAGATGAACCTTAATAAAGAAGAAACAGTTATGATCGGTGACCGAAAATTTGATATTATTGGGGCCAGTAATAACCAGATTGCTTCCATTGCGGTGGGTTATGGGTACGGTAGTGAGGAAGAACTTAGAGAATTTGGTCCAACGCATTTTGTAACAACGGTTGAGGAACTTAAAATGATCTTCCAGTAAAGCTAGACATCCCAAAGAAATCCCTGACTCTACTTATGAACTAGTAGATTCGGGGATTTTTCATAAGCCTATTCCTCAGTCGATTCGTTTTCGATTTCCAGGTCTGGCGTATATTTTTACTTATCTAGTGTCTAGCCTTTGTGTTGGCAATAGTATCAAAAACAATAGAAAAGTCTTATTCTTATAAAACTTTTATTATCGACCCTATGGCTACGTTCTACAATTCTATTCCAATAGTTCCATCCTTAAGGTATTAGCAACCCCCTATACAGTGGTCAAGATGGGAATCAACAATCTAAGAGATTTTATGGATCAATCAGGCTTGAGTTTTA
This sequence comes from Clostridiales bacterium, assembly GCA_012839085.1. Taxonomy (GTDB): domain Bacteria; phylum Bacillota; class Clostridia; order Lachnospirales; family Lachnospiraceae; genus Mobilitalea. The sequence continues at coordinate 5,556 of DUNZ01000061.1, read as the reverse complement.
TTTACAATATACAGCAGGTGACATGTAAATATTTGAATATAATGATTTCGAAGGTGTAATAGGCAAGGAAGAATCTTGTTATTTATTACGCCTTCTTAAATTTATTTCTAATCAAAATTTAAGTATTATCTAAATTAGATTATATAGAATCGGGATTTATAAAGTAGTATAATAGAGTTAAGAATAAAATTAAAGATGTGGAATGCTTATTTAAATGTATAGGGAATAGTGTTTTAATGTGAAACTAATTTGATTAAACTTTGATAGATTAATAAATGCATACTATAAATTTAATTGGGAGGGAATCAGTTGGGTTGTCTAGGAAATATAATCTGGTTTATTTGCGGTGGTTTCATTAGTGGGATAAGTTGGCTACTAGCAGGTGTTGTCTGGTGCATTACCATAGTTGGTATACCTGTAGGATTGCAGTGTTTTAAGTTTGCTGGACTTTGTTTCTTTCCTTTTGGGAAGGAAGTTGAGTATGGCGGGGGAGTTGGCTCTTTCTTGTTAAATATCATATGGTTGCTTGTTACAGGAATACCTCTGGCCATTGAATCCGCTGTCTTTGGGATATTTCTTTGTATAACAGTGGTTGGAATACCCTTTGGATTACAGCATTTTAAGATAGCCAAGTTGGCTTTAATGCCTTTTGGTTCTTCCATTAAATATAACTAAGCAAGATAGAATGATTTATGAGTATAAATAGAAAGAATAGGGGGGTAATATGAAAAGATTATTTCAGTGTTTTATCATCACTCTGTTAGCGGTCCTTGCAATATCCTATCCAATTCAAGTTAAAGCGGCGGAAGATTTAGAAATCAAAGAATGGGTAGTTGATGCGCAAGTTCAATCCAATGGGGATCTAAGGATTGTGGAGGATATCACCTTTGAATTCAATGATAAATTTAATGGAGTCTTTCGAGAAATTGTAACAAAGGGCACTTCTGGAGTGGTAGATATTAAAGTAGAGGAGATTACCGGTGATTTGGCCACGGACTATATGTTGGTGAATGATGCCGATAAAGGAGATTCCAAGGTATATCTAGTTAAGGAGGAGAAGAAGGGAATTTTGATCCAAATCTTTTCACCTTCTAAGAATGAGGAGAAAACCTTTCGAATCAGCTATATGGTAAAGAATGTTGCCGTCCGTTATAATGATACTGGTGAATTGTACTATAAGTTCTTGGGGAATGAAAATGAGACACCAATTGAAATGTTTCGGGTTAACATAAAACTTCCCATGGCCGACACAAAAAACCATGTGAAAGTATTTGCCCATGGGCCATTGAACGGTAAAATTAAAAAAGTAAATGATAATTTCTATTCTCTATCGGTTAAGAATGTCCCTAGGAAAACTTTTGTTGAGGGAAGAATACTTTTTCCCAAAGAGTTTATATCTGAATCTAGTCGAGTGGAAAATATTGATAATTATAACAACATATTAGAAGAAGAGGCAGCATTTCAGGAAAAATTGGTACGAGACAGGGAAAGAAATGAGGCCATTAGGAAAGTACTTAAACAACTGGTTTTTCTAACCTCTGTTATTCTATTGATTATATGTATTCTCTTCATCCTGCGGTTGAAAAGACCTCCTTTTTATCTTGAGGATGGTTATCAAAGCCTTCCATTGGATTGCACTCCTGCTATGGCAAGTTTAATCACTGGTAGACACCTTGGTTCCAATGTAATTTTTGCAACCATATTGGATCTTTGTCGAAAGGATTATGTAAAAATAAGTAGAAAATATGATGATCTAGATTATCAATCGAAAGGTCAGGATTATGTCATTTCCCAGAAAAGGCAAAGCGATAATTCCTTATATACCCATGAGAGATATCTAATTCAGTGGCTTATTCATAAAGTAGGGGATGAAAAAGCAGTTAGTATGGAGGGGATTGAAAGATATAGTAAGAAGAATAACACCGAATTTATGCAAAGCTATAGAAATTGGAAGGAGAAAATTAAAGAAGATACCGAAGCTAGAGGATATTATGATAAGAGTAAAACAAAAGAAGGCGGACTAATCATCGTTGTTTCATTTTTCTTGTTTATATTAAGTATATCTGTATTGATAATGGAAGATTTGACTGGATTACTAGGTTTGTTTGTCTCAATGTTTGCCTTTATCTACGGTATTACCTTGAGTAATCGATTATCTGACTTTGGATACCAACAATATAAAAAATTTATTCATTTTATAAAATACATGAATAAATATCCCATAGATTTAACAGATGATGATCTTGTGGACACCTTAGATACCTCTTTAATCTATGGAATGAGCTTAGGAGTAAAAAATAAGATGAAGGACTCATATTCTAGTAGGGCAAAGCAATACGAAACACTGTATTCCAATCATAGTTGGCTATTATGGTATTTTGTGTTTACAGACAGTAGTAAACAAAACACCCTAAATAAAAGATTTAGTCAATCCTTTGTGAGTATCGATTCTCAAAGTTCTGGGGGAGGTTTTTCCGCTGGAGGCGGTGGTGGAGCCGGCGGTGGTGGAGCTGGTGGATTCTAAATATAATCTTGTTATAAACAAACATTATTGTTTGATAATTAGTACATCTTAAATATGGCTCGTCAGTCAGATCAACAGGAAATTATATTCCTATAAATTGAGCAATAGAAACTGCATATTGAAACATATCAAGAGAATTTTTAGAGTAGAAATCAAAGATTTCTACTCTTTTTTCATATAACCATCATTTGCAGTGGTGTGGCTTTCCTTAAATATTCTAATTTGATGGCAAGGTTAATAGTATGAATCGTGCTAATATTTTATAAATTTAGATTGACATTTTAAGGTAAATAATTTATACTACATTACATAAGTAATGTAGTGGGGTGAGGTGATTTCATTGAGAATAGATTTTAATAGTATAAAACCTTTATATATGCAAATTGCAGAAGGAATCGAAGATGACATTATCAAAGGAGTGCTGAAGGAGGGGGATCAATCCTACTCACAGCTTACGATTTCTAAGGAACTTAACGTCAATCCCGCAACAGCAGCAAAAGGAATTAATGTACTAGTTCATAAAGGAATATTAGAAAAACAACGAGGTCTTTCCATGATTGTGGCAGCAGGTGCCAGAGAAAAACTTTTGGAAGAGAAGAAGGAGAATATAATCTATACTCTAGCTCAGGAACTGATAGAAGAAGCCCAAAAAGTAGGGATGAACCAAGAAGCGGTTATAAAACTGATTCATAAGATTTATGATAAGGGAGGAAATAAGGAAAATGAATGAATGTGTTATAAAAACATTGCATTTAAAAAAGGAATATGGGAACAAACTAGCGATCGATGATTTTAATATTGACGTATCTTCCAATAATATAATCGGTTTAATTGGTAAAAATGGTTCTGGAAAAACTACTTTAATGAAATTGCTGGCAGGTCAACTGGATGCAACCAGTGGAGAGGTTAAGGTATTTTCAGAAAACCCGATGAATAATTTAAAAGTACTACAAGATTTGGTTTATATTTACCACAATTATAATTATCCAAAAGCCTTAAATTTAGAAACCATTATATCTTACTATGATAATATGTTTTCTTCCTTTGATAAGAATTTTGCTAGGAAATTGATACAATACTTTGATTTAAAACTTACCATGAAATATCATCAACTGTCCCAAGGAATGGCTAGTATTTTTAATTTTATTTGTGGTCTGTCTTGCAGAGCTAAACTTACAATGTTTGATGAACCTGTCTTAGGTATGGACGTATCCGTAAGAAAATCGGTATATGAGATACTACTACGAGATTATACAGAATATCCTCGTAACATTATTATCTCAAGTCATCTGATTTCAGAAATCGAAGGGGTTTTATCAGAGATTATCTTAATTGATCAGGGTAAATTGATTGTGCATGATTCTCTTGATACATTGCGGGAGAGTGCATATCGACTTAATGGTGCAAAAGATGAGATAGAACAATTTATCAAGGATAAAGATGTCTTGTATTTAAAATCAGGTGATGTGAACAGTTTTGCAGTGGTTCGAGGTAAATTAAACGATAGGATAGTTGCTGAGAGTAAATCCAAGCATTTAGAGATATCCAGTGTTAGGATGGAAGACTTATTTGTATATTTAACTAATACCAAGCAGGGTAAGGAGGAGGAGTTAGAATGTTTATGGGAAAAAGCGAAATAAATAATAGCATAATGTTAACAAAAATAAAATTTAAAACATCCAGTTCCTATATACGAAAGTCGCTTATTAGTTTGATTTTTTTCTTTTTGGCAGTATTAGTTCCAACGGTTATCACTACGCTGAAATATAAAGCTACCGTTGATGATATCATGCTAATTGATTTTTCTACCCTTATTTTTATTTGTATTATATATGCTGCTTTTCTAGTGTGTTTGGCATATAAGAAAGCGAACAACTATTTTTCAGTTTTCCCTCAGACAAATACCAGCCGCTTTTTGTCAACCCAGATGACTATGTATCTGTGGCTTATTGTTTTTTGCGGTATTTCCTTATTCTTTTACTTTTTACAGCTCCTAGTTTTTAAACTACTCTCGATTAGCAATAAAAATATAATATTAGCATATCATTTGGATTTTGAGTTGATTATTTTGGGTATTTTTGTTTATCTTATGTATGCTTTTCTAATAGTAACTTTTATATCCTTTATTGGTGTTTTTATTCGTAAATTTAACTCAATTGCGATAATAGTATTGTTAACCCTTGCAACAATTATCATAACAAGTGAAGCTAGCATTGGCAAAGCGATTACTAAACCATTTGCTTTCTTAACCAAAGAAACAAGTGTGGGAATGTTTTTTCTAAAGTCTATAATTACCTGGATCCTGCTTTTTGTTATTTCCCTTTTCATAAATAAATTCACAAATTATTATAATAGTCAAAAGAAATACAAGGCTTATATTGTGGGTGGGGTAGGCTTTATAGCTTTAATGATTTTAAGTATCATTCGGTTCAATATGCCGAAGAATGACGAGCCCGTTATTATCCAAGAAAAATCTATGTTGATTAACGAAGATAATGTTTGGGATGACGATTTATGGAGGGATAATGTTATCACAATAGATCTTTCGGAATATGATAATTTGGGCGAAATAACTGTTGAAACCAACATTACAGAGGAGGATTCTATGTCCTTGGATTTTAAAAATAAAATATCCCTTCCTTCCGACAAAAAGCTTCTCATCCATTATCGTTTTCCAGTTCATATATTTAATAATTATAATCTTATAAAATATACAAATCCTAAGCTAGATGCGATACTGGAGAATAATATTTTGAATATAATTTATGATTATGATAAAAACGTAAAAGTAGTATTCATCTCTCCTTGGGGTATCATGAGGCAATTTGAAAAATATCGGGGGAAAGGAGTTATCTCTGATTTACCTTTTCTTTATTCATCAAGTTCAAGGGGCTTTGGTTATATTTACCTTGAATGGAATTCGAAATTGCTTCTAAGGTAAGATAATGATATATTAATTCCTGTAAAAAACTTAACTTTATAAGAAAGGAATTCATAAAAAAATAGTATCAAAGAAATCATAAGTAAGAAAT
>DUNZ01000060.1 GCA_012839085.1 Clostridiales bacterium | reverse complement strand
TTCCCACATCCGCAATTTTGAGTGCGGGAGAATCATTTACCCCATCACCGATCATAGCAACAACTTCTCCGGCTTCCTTTAATGCTTTCACAATTCTCATTTTATGCAAGGGTAGAACCCGAGCGAATATATTACAAGTGGAAATGGCTTTCTTCAATTCTTCATCAGACATTTGATCAATTTCATTACCAGAAATCACAAATTCCGAATGTTGAATACCGACTTTTTTAGCAATGGCCGCTGCTGTTTCTGGATGATCTCCAGTAATCATAAGAATTCGAATCCCGGCCCGATAACAAGCAGTAATGTTTTCCTTTGTATTCTCCCGAATAGGATCTTCCAAGCCCACAATCCCACATAAAGATAGCTGGCAATGGGATAAATCTTGGGGTAATTCTTTAATATCAGTGGTAGTAAATTCAGCTACTGCAATAACCCGTAACCCTTTTTTTGATAGTTCTTTGATTTTATTATGAATGATTTCTTCCTGCTGCCTTGGAAGTTCACAAAGGGATAGGATGGTTTCCGGGCTTCCTTTTGCGGTAACAAAATATTTTTCCTCCATATGGTATACCCTAGCCATGGCTTTTAATTCATTGGTAAAAGCATATTCCTTAAGGAAAACAGGCTGGCTTGTTGCAATACCACAAGCTTCCAAACTTTCTTTCTTACTACATTCCAAACATAAGGATTCACAATAGCTTAACATGGCTATTTCCATGGGATCATAGCTATTGTGTTTGCAGGCAAGGGATAAGGCCTTGCACAATTTCATGTTTTGATTCTGATACATCCAAAACTCCGATACTACCATATCATTCTTTGTAATGGTACCAGTCTTATCCATACATAAGACAGAAATAGCTCCTAGAGCTTCCACGGAAGGAAGTCTACGAATTAAGGCCTGTTTTTTGACAAGACGTAGGGCTCCCATGGATAAAAAAACCGATTGGATTACTGGTAACTCTCCTGGAACCATGGATAGGGCCAAAACAACTCCTGCAAGGAAACTTTCTATGATGCGATTTGGGCTAGGAGCATTTTTTAAGTTTAGGAAGGTTGCTGTAAATACCAAAAGAAAGAAGACAGCCGCGAATATGGTACATTGTTTTGCAAAGGATTTCATTTGTTTTTGAAGAGGGGTATTTTCTATGGATGTATTATTAATCTCATCAACGATTTTACCTAATTGTGTATGATTACCGATTTTATCAATCAAAACTCTTCCATTACCTAAAAGCACCTGGGTACCAGCATAGCAATAATCTTTTCTAAAGTATCCTCCTTCTCCCTGGAAGCCACCGGTAGTGCTTGCTTCTTTCCATACGCCTTCTGATTCTCCTGTTAGAATGCTTTCATCGATACAAAGTCCGCTTACATCCAGAAGAAAACCATCCGCAGGAAGTTTTACCCCTTCATGGATTAACATGATATCCCCAGGTACTAATTCCTCAGCAGGAATATGACATTCCTTGCTGTCCCGGATTACGGTTATTTTAGGATTGGTGAGTTCCCTAAGTTTCTTTAACGTGTTAGCGGTTCTGATATCTTGTATAAGATCAACGCATATTACCAGGGCAACAAAAGCAATCATGATTAAACCATCTACTGCTTCCCCTAATAAAAAATAGATTATAGCCGCAGATAATAAGAGAAAATAAATGGGTTCTACAAAGATAGAACATATTTTTTTTAAAACGCTTCCTCTCTTATTATGTTTGATTTGATTCTTACCATAAATCTCTTGCAATTCTTTTACTTCTTTTGATGTTAAGCCAGTATAATCAATCAATCTTGTTACCTCCTATGGAATAAAAAAAGCCTGTGGAACAAATAGAGTAAACTACTGTCCCACAGGCTTTATTGAACCTGTTGCTGAATTATCAGCCCGGCTGCACGGTTTTCCCGCCGCCTGATCAGATTGTACTGTAGATTGGCTAATGGCCTATGCAGTGCAAAGTGATATCGATAATTCATCATATGCAATTGTTTCGAAAGGGTGATTAATTATAACTCAACTTCCTTGGCTTTACGAAAACTAGTAAAAAAACTAGGTTTAATTTCTGAAATTAGGATTGCTATGAAAATAAATAGAAATCCAATCATTAATTTTATATTAATCTCTTCATGATATAGCATAACGGAAAATATAACTCCAAAGACAGATTCCAAGCTTAAAATAATGGAGGCCTGTGCCGGTTTTGTATATTTTTGACCAATATTTTGAAGCAATAATGCCACAGCGGTACAAAATATGGAAAGATATAGTAAACCAAGTATCAGACTTTGGTTCCAAACACTGGGCATATCTTCGAATATAAATGCTGTAATCCATGAAAATACAGCGGCAAAGGCAAATTGTATGATAGTAATTAAGACCGGATCCTTATCTTTTTGAATTCGAGCTACCGCAACCATATGTATGGCATAAAAGATACCGCTAATTAGGCTTAAGGTATCTCCCATTCGAATATTAAAAATTTGATCAAGGGAAACTAACCCGATTCCAGTAATCGCAAGGATTCCTGCTGAAAAATTATAGATATCCGGTCTTTTTTTATCCACAATCCAATAAATAAATGGAACTAGTACACAGTAAATAGCTGTTAAGAAGGCATTCTTTCCCGGAGTGGTATCGGTAATGCCAATGGTCTGTATACTATAGGCAATAAACAAGAAAGTTCCCAAGAGCCCTCCTCCAAGGAAATATTCTTTGTTAATATTTTTGAGCCGTTTAAAAAAGATGAAACCCAATAACAAACATGCTATGGTAAATCGAATTCCTAAAAGGGTATTGGGGCTAATCATGTCTACAGAAGTCTTTACAATAAGGAAGGAGCTCCCCCAGATAATTGAAGCTCCCAATAAAGCTAATTTTGCTATTAGATTTTTTGATGTATTCTTCATGCTGTACCTCTATTAAAAAAATTTCTCTTATTCTGTCATTCTAGCTTCTCATTTTATTTATAAATTTTTATATAATTCAAATTTAAGTGTAAGAATTTAAATCATATCTAAGTAACTTATTGTCTAAAAAAACATATAACTTATTATAACATTCCAAAGCCATCTGTCAACTAAAGAAATAGTTAGAAATCATCCCATATTCATCAGTCAATCAAAAAAGAATTAGTATCAACCCATATCCATATATATTAAAACAGCAGTCAAGAATCTGACTGCTGTCATCTCATAATGATCTCTCATAATGATTATCTGCGATAATATTTATTCTTATAATGGTAACTGGAGGGATATGGCAAACCTTCTGGTTCAAAAAAATCATTTTGACCGCAAGGGGTCTGTAAAAAACATAGGAACCAATCCAGACAGTAGGTGTTTTCACTGATTTTTTCCACTCGTTCCTTGGCGGCACCACAGGTTCCTGGAGCCGGTAAAATCACATCATCACAAGGCATCCAATTAGCAGGAGTCGCCACATTCTCTCGATCGGATTTTTGTAAAGCAATAAGGATTCGTTTGATTTCCTCCATATTTCGTCCTGTGGTAAGGGGATAATATAAAATGGCTCGGATAATTCCCTCAGGATCTATGATAAATACGGCTCTGACCGTCTGGGTATTGGAGGTGTTGGGATGGAGCATTCCATATTTTCTAGCAATATCCATGGTGATATCGGCGATTAAGGGAAAGGTTACCTCTACATGTTTCATATCTTTCCATGACAATTCCTTAATCTTTCTAAGCCAAGCAATATGGGAATAGATTGAGTCAATGGATAACCCCACCAATTCGGTATTCAGGGCTTTAAATTCATTTATCATAGAAGCAAATGTAATAAATTCTGTCGTGCAGACCGGTGTAAAATCTGCTGGATGGGAAAACAGAACAATCCATCTGCCATAATAATCCTTCGGAAAATCGATTTCCCCTTGAGTGGTTACTGCATGGAATGCAGGAGCCATGTCTCCAAGTAATGGCATACGATAAGAATTCTTTTCTTCCATAGCAATCTCCTAATAGTGATATATTACAAGATATGTTGGAAGATTCATCTTTGCTACAGTAGAATATCTTGGTTCTATCCTTAGTCTTCTAAGATTTTACCATCAGTGGAAATAGTGATGATTTTCCAGGGAAGAACTTTGCCACTCTTAGCTAAAGCGGATTTTACATAATGGACAAGACCGCCACAGCATGGTACTTCCATACGAATTACAGTGATGCTATTAATATTATTATTGGCGATGATTTGTGTAAGTTTTTCAGAATAATCGACATCATCTAGTTTTGGGCATCCGATTAGGGTGATTTTATTTTTCATAAAATCATGAAAACTTCCATAGGAAAAAGCGGTACAATCTGCGGCAATTAATAAATTTGCATCATTGAAATATGGTGCATTCACTGGAACCAACTGAATCTGTACTGGCCATTGTCTTAACATGGATGGTCGTAAACTTTGAGGACTGGTATCTTCCACTTTGACAGAGTCACTAGGATGGTTTAAAGTCATCATCCTAGACCCAGGACAGGAAAAAACTTGATTTTGATTCTTCTTTTTACGGGCCTCTTCCATATTTCTCTTTACTTCTTCTTCGTTGTATGGTAATGCTTCTCTTTCTTCAAAGTGAATGGCATTCATAGGACATACCGGTAGACAATCTCCCAATCCATCACAGTAATCATCCCTTAGAAGTATTGCTTTGTTGTTCACTAAACCGATGGCACCTTCATGACAGGCATCTACACAGAGACCACATCCATTACAAAGTTCCTCATTGATTTTTATTATTTTTCGAATCATCGAATCATCCTCCCTATATTTATATATTAAGAAAATAAAGTCCTATTTAATTTCTATAGGAATCCTAACACGGCTATAAAAAGAAATATGTAGCCTTAGCTACACATTGCATAAAACACCAGATTTTCAATTAATTTTTTAGTCAAGATTAACTTGGAAAATTAATAGTTAACCAAAAATTTTTTAAGTCTTTTTTCTATTAATCCTCCGATAATGCCGATTAATGTTCCGGTAATGGTTCCTGTAATTAATAAAGCCGGTAGATAATTAATAATACTGGCGCTTTCTAAAATCAGAATCGCCATAAGAATCTGTCCAATATTATGGGAAATTCCACCGATGATACTTACACCAACCATGCTGAAAAATTTCAATTTTTTAAATAGGATCATGAGTAGACAACTTAATAATCCACCTGCTAAGCTATACATCATGGTAGATAGATTACCAAAAGTAAATCCAACTAGAATAATCCGAATGATAGACAATACAAAGGCCTGAGTGGAACCAAACCCGTACAGGGCTATCATTACAACCAAATTTGCAACGCCTATTTTAATTCCTGGTATGGGAATAGGGATAGGAAATAAACTCTCCAAATAACTTAATATAAATGCCAATGAAACCAACAAACCATAGGTTGCTATTTTCTTTGTTTTCATGAAAACCTCCAAAAATCTCGTCATTGGTATCCAAAATAGATATTTAATTTGCTACGGAATCAACTTCATTTACTTGGCCATCGATAATTTCTAAAACAACTTTATTGGGTAAACATACAATGGTTTCATGGTCATAATGTATCTCTTTTTGATGCACACAAATCTTATCAGGACAGCTGGCATCGATCATATCCACATAGCCATCTCGAATTTCAAAGGTGTTAAATTTGCCGTTTTCCTGCTCGATGGAAAAAGTGGTGTCTTTATCTAAATCCAATATTTTATATTCCTGTCCGTCTACGGTGATACGAACTTTGCTTCCTTCTGTTTTCATGAAAAAGTTCATAGGCCAATTTATTTTGAAAAAGCTCAAAGACCATATGAGAAGTACTATTGCAAGAATAATACCAATTAGTATAAAATCATTTTTTTTAATCATAATATGCCCCTAACTTAATGTAATCCTATGTAGTAATAAGTAACGATCGTTTCTATATAGAATTAAGATTAAAGTTTAATGGGGTGACATAATTATATTATGTCACCCTAGATCAAATTTACATCCATAAGATTATTGTGAAACATTTCCTTATTGAAAGGAAGCCAATATCATATATATAAATGAAGTAGAAAGCAATTCAATGGGAAGTCTCTTCCACTCTTTGCTCAACCTTGAAAAAACAAGAGTTTGTCTAATGGAAAGAAAACAAAAAATTGCTACTGCTATCCCTATGATACTACTTAGGATCTCATTCATCTCAATGAACGTGAAGGGACGGCTAACAATCAGCACAGGAAGAACAACGAAAATACCCTCTGGCTTTGTATTCTCATAGTGATAAATTCTATTCAATATAGCAAAGGCAATGGCAGCAAATAATAAAGCTATTGCTACGCTTTGAAAGTTTCTTGCCATAAAGCCAAAATTTGCAATCTCTACTCCGTTCATTGCCCCGTTGGATAGAAATTCCCTTAATAAGCTTATTATAAAGAGACTAGCATAAGCTCCTGCCCCCTCGTATAACAATCGGTCGTAATCCACAGTTTTATTCTCCAGTAATATGTGCTTTAAAATGAGCCCACCAATTACGATTTGAAGGAAAGTTGTTTGCAAGTCTGGGCTTGATCCAAATACAAAAAGTGAAACTAAGCGGAAAACAGAGTAATCAATCGCCAAGATTAAAATAATGACGGAAAGTACTCGGCTCCATTTTGGTATAACTCCCTCTAAGCATTCATTGATAAGCAAACCTAAAGTTGTTATAAATAATATGATAATTCCATAAATAAGAGCATCTTGAATATTACTGGAAAACATAATCATCGCAAGGGCAAATGCTTCGATGGGATAATTCATTTTCATGATAGCTGCCTCCATCTTACTGATCCGTAGTTAATAGGAAGAAAAGTTCTTTATAATTATTGTGCAGCATATGCGCTAATAAAATCATAAGCTTGATTTATTGCTTTTACAACTGCATTGGAAGTCATGGTAGCTCCTGAAACAGCATCGATTTCAGAATCGTTTCCTGCATCACCTAAGGCTACTGGTGCAGTTTTTCCAGGGAACTGACTTAAATATTCATCCGTAGCGATAACGGCTCCATAACCTTCTGTTTCGGAATGGCTAATAACAGAAAGAGAAGAAATTGTTGTTGCATCCGTTTCAAAAGTTACTTCTAAAGTGATATTACCTGCAAAACCTCTTGCTGCAGTAGTAACTGCGTATCCAGTAATTGTGCCAGCATCATCGGTAATCTCTCTTGCTGCACTAATACCGTCATATCCAGTAACATCAATTGCACCTTCTACGATCTCATCCTGACCATCTGCCTTCCCATCTTTACCTAGAAGGCTAGTTCCATATACTACTCCAAATGCTAACACTGTTACTACAGCCAATGCAATAATTCCTTTTAATCTGTTATCTTTCATGATGATACCTCTTTTCATTTATTCTCTAATGTATTATTTTTTTAAACCTACTCCATAGATATGGGGCTTGATTACAGTATCTACCAGACCGGATAAACAATTAGCAAATAAAATACCAAAGCATACTCCTTCTGGAAGTAGACCCCAAACCCTTATTGCCCCTGTTATAATACCGGCAATCACCGCTATGGTTATTTTAACTCTTGGTGCAACAGAAGGATAGTCTGTAATCATAAAACAAGCCCCAAGAATTAATCCACCACTGAATAAGTTAACCAAAATATTTCCAGTAAACAATCCATCGTTTCCAAATATAAATGTCATAGCTAAAACACTGATTATATATGCTAAGGCGGCACCGATATTCACAACTTTTCGGTAACACAAATAAGCAAATCCGATTAGTAATAATAGTGCGCTAGTTTCACCGATGGCTCCTGGAATATTTCCAATAAACATATCCCATAGGGAATAGGGAATTTCTTTCCCGCTATTTAACATGTTAAGAACCGTTGCCGAAGATACTGCATCCGGTGTATTTTGGTATGTTGTAATATATCCTGCGATACTGGCTGGCCATAGGAACATAACAAAGGCTCGTCCCATTAAAGCAGGATTTGCAAAGTTATTACCAATACCTCCAAAAAATTGTTTTACTACTATAATAGAAAAAATGCTTGATACAACTATAATCCAAATCGGTGTCGTGACTGGAAAATTGTAAGCTAGCAAGATTCCTGTAACCACTGCACTAAAGTCAAATGCAGTGATTTGACTCTTTCTCATCTTTTGCCAAAGGTATTCCGATAAGACACAGCTTATAACGGCAACCAAAACCATCAGAAGAGATCGGATACCAAAGAAATAAATAGCCCCAAGCAAAGCTGGAAGTAGAGCTATACATACATCCTGCATAATATCCCTGGTTTTTCTTTGGATTCTTAAATGAGGGCTGATATCATGTAACTGTTCTGCATTTTTTAATTGCATCTATCTCTTCCCTCCTTTTTCTCTTCTTAAATTAAAGATTTCGGTCTTAGCCACTGTAATTCGGTATGCCAATTCACGATTTGCTGGACAAACATAGGAACAAGATCCGCAACTGATACATTCTGTGGCATAAAGCTTCTCACACAAATTGATATTGTCTTCAATGGCAGCAAAATCAATTTTAAAAGGAGCAAGACCCGCAGGGCATACCCTTTCACATTCTCCACAACGAATACAAGGGGATTCAATTAAAGAATAATCTTCTAAGACCAGTAATCCAGAGGAGGTTTTTGATACGCTTCCTTCCAGATGGGTAAGTTCACCACCGATCATAATCGAGTTACCAGTCATGGGACCACCAATGATAACACGGTTATTCTTTGTTGTAAATCCACCGGCCTCATGGATTAATGTGGCATAGGGAGTACCAATGGGAACATAAAAATTACCAGGATTCTTTACTTTTCCTGTAACAGTGATACATCTGGCTATCAATGGAGTTTTTGTAAACATAATGTCTGCCATAGCCTTTGCTGTACCCACATTATTAATGATAACACCAATATCTGCGGGTAAAGAACCTGCTGGAATTTCTTTTTTTATTACGGCATCAACCAGCTGTCTTTCACCACCCTGAGGATACTTGGTATGGAGAAGAACTAGCTCCACAGGTAAGTCTTGTCCCTCCAGTAACTGCTGTAAATGATTTGCAGCATCTTCTTTATTATCTTCAAGACACAGATAAGCCATTTTAGCTCCAGCTGCCTTTATCAGAAGTTGAATGCCATTTAATATTTCATATCCATATTCTAACATTAATCTGTGATCACAGGTTAGATAGGGTTCACACTCAGCAGCATTAATTAATACATATTTAATTGGTTTCGGGGTTTCATATTTTACATGAGTAGGAAATCCGGCACCACCTAATCCAATTAAACCGCCTTCTTTCATGGAAGTTATAATTTCTTCTTTTGTAATGCCAGAGATATCAAGAATCCGGTTTTGGTATGCCATGGTTTTCGAAGTGGTGTGGTCAACCATATTTTCGCTGGATTGTATCACAACGACTTCAACTTCGTTGCTTTGCTCATCCTTCGTTTTCCTTATTTCAGTAACCTTTCCGCTTATACTTGCATGAATATTGGCCGAACCAAAACCACTTGATTCAGCAATTAACTGACCAAGGGATACCTGGTCTCCTTCTTTAACAATTGCTTTGCAAACACTACCAGCAGATTGCTTCATAGATATTTCAACCGTTTCAGGATTTAATATACGAATTGGTTGTTGATTGCTAAGTATTTTGTCACTTCCATCCGCTGGATGGATGCCACCATGAAAGTTGGATTTTTTTAGTAGTTTCATCCTTATTCCCTTCCAGTATAATTGTTAAAATATTGACATTCCTATGCATACAAAAGCCTTTGTATGTACGGGGTAAAGCAATGTATCCTTTTACTTGACCATAATAATACGAACATTTATGAATGTCAAGCAAATGGAAGGCCTATCATAGAAATCCGATAAAAAATGTATGAATCAATCTAAGAATTTAGTAAATAAACGTGATTCCAATTTTTTAAATGCAAGAATTCCTCTCTGATTTAAAAATATTTATTGACACCTTTCATATAGTTACTTAAAATGTAACAAGCTGTAGATCGTAATCAAAAATCATAGGAGTAATGCCATGAAATTAAAATATAGGAAAGACTTATCTTTCAAAAGATGGAATCTATTGTTTCTGTCGGGACTAATCCTACTTTTATTATTAACAGGATGTAACAAGAATAATTCTGAAAATCATAAAAATTCCGAGAAAAGTCCTATCACCAAATCCTCATTTCTTTTAAATACTTACGTTACAGTAACCATTTATGATATGCAAGATGAAGGAATATTAGATGAGTGTTTTCAGTTGATTGAAATGTATGAAACCATATTTAGTAGGACGGATCCGAATAGTGAGCTTTATAAGTTAAATACTAAGATAAATCAGAATGAAAAGTATCAAATATCGAAAGAACTGTCCCTCTTATTAGAAAAAGGATTGTACTATAGTAAACTTTCGGAAGGTAATTTTGATATTACCATAGAGCCAGTTTCATCTTTGTGGGACTTTTCATCCAATCCTCCGAGGCTTCCAGAGAAAGACGAAATCCAAAGTGCCATTAGCAGGGTAGATTATAAGAGTGTCATATTAGAGGATCAGGAAGTGACTTTTTTAAAAAATGGAATGGGCTTTGATTTGGGTGCCATAGCCAAAGGCTATATTGCAGATCAGGTCAAGGAATTCTTAATTGATAAAGGGGTTGGCAGTGCTATTATAAATCTTGGGGGTAATGTCTTATGTTTAGGAAGCAAACCAGGTGGACAAGCCTTCAAGGTTGGAATACAAAAACCCTATGCGGATCGTAATGAAACCATAGCCATAATGGAATTATCTGATATGTCCGTGGTTTCCTCCGGGGTTTATGAACGTTTCTTTGTAAAAGATGGGGTATCCTATCATCATATTTTAAATCCTGCCACCGGCTATCCCCTAGATTATGGTCTCATCTCAGTCACAATTATTTCCGAAAAGTCCGTAGATGGAGATGGTCTAAGTACTACTTGCTTTGCCCTGGGATTAGAAAAAGGTTTGGACTTAATCAATCAACTGCCCAATACCTATGGGGTATTTATTACCAGTGACTATGAAATCCACTACTCCCAAGGCTTTACGGATGCTATTCCCCTGCTGAAATAAGGGATGAGATCGTCATAAAAAGGCTCTATGTCCAATTTGAACTACTCCTTCATATTTGGTCAAACATTATGAGTACGGTTCAGACTTGACATAGAGCCTCCTTAATAAAAAGAAGGAAAATCCTTATTCTTTTTATAAATTTCAAATAATTATGTCGTTAAAACTATTATTTATAATTTCTCCAGCATATCTGCTAAAGGATCCAGCCAATTTCCATCATATAACTCTATCATACCTTTATCACAAGCTGCTGCCAACTTAGGATCTATGGGTAGTTTTGCATACATGGGAATCTTATAATTATCTGCAACTTCTTCTATATGACTTTCTCCAAAAATCGAATGTTCATGATCACAATCGGGACATTTAAAGAAGGACATGTTTTCAACAACTCCAAGAATTGGAATATTCATCTTCTGCGCCATATGAACTGCTTTACCTACAATCATGGAAACTAATTCTTGAGGTGAGGTAACGATGATAATACCGTCCACTGGTAGAGATTGAAAAACAGTTAAAGGTACATCCCCAGTTCCCGGAGGCATATCTACAAACATAAAATCAACATCCTGCCAGATTACATCGGACCAGAACTGTTTTACTGTACCAGCAATAATAGGGCCTCTCCATACAACAGGATCGGTTTCATTATTTAGTAAAAGATTGATGGACATGATATCAATTCCGGTATTGCTTTTGACGGGAAAAAGACCGATCTCAGTTCCTTTTGCTCTTTCCTTTATTCCAAATGCTTTTGGTATGGAAGGACCTGTGATATCTGCATCCAATATGGCTGAGCTATAGCCTCTTCGATTCATATTAACAGCCATTAAAGAGGTTACAAGGGATTTTCCCACACCACCTTTTCCGCTGACAATACCAATTACCTTACGGACACTACTCATCTCATGGGGAGACACCAAAAACTCGTTCTTGTTTTCTCCTTTTCTATCATTACAGTTGGCACTGCAACTATTACAATTATGGTTACATTCTGTACTCATTCTTTTTCACACTCCTATGTAATAAATGTATATTAAATACTCCATACGGCTCCGATTATACTCCATTATTCTCATAAGTCAATCTTTTTATGTGGATTATCTTCTATTTTTTGCTATTTGAAAAACAGTTTCAGTATCCTTTCAACTTATTTAACAACCGAGAAGGTTTGCGAATATGATGATATATAACATAGTGAAAGGAGCTGATTTTATGTTGTTTTTACCGATTAATAGTCTGTCAATTGGAACGATACTTCCAGCGGTTATCATAGTTTTACTGATCATTGTCGGGCTTGCCGCTTTCGTGATTTTCTCCTATGTATATCGCTCTAGAATAAAGAAAGCTCTAAAAAAGATGAAGGAGAAAAAGAACAGAGAAATAATCAATCCGGTAACAAGTATTATTGGGTCTACACCGGAACGGGTTGCTGAACTAAACAAAGAGTTGGAACCTTTTGGTTTTGCTTATGACCCTTATCAGGATATCTTCTATTCTCTCATGAATCCTTGGCAACGTTCCTTTGGATATTGCAGATTATATGATGAAGCTACTGCTCCCTTGAGCATGATTATAGATTGTGAACCGATTCGCTTTGAGTATAATCAGAAAAAATGGTTAATAGAATTTTGGAAAGGTCAATATGGGATGACCACGGGAGGAGAAGTAGGTATTTATTATACGAACGGATCCGAATTGAATATTCCTGGCTTTTTTAACGGAACTTTCTATCATTGTGTTAAAGATGAGGATAGGATTAATATGTCATTTATTCTAAGAAAAAATGGGAATCTACTGTTAACGCGAAGCGGTTATCATTGGTGGTTGACTGGTTTTAAACTAGGCGAATTATCAAAACCCTCAGAACTTACTATGGAAATCGTTTTGGATCTTTATGATCGACAGATGGTGAATGCCTTCGTAGAAGCTTTAAAAAAGGCAGGTTATGGTGAGGATGAATATTTGGTTCGGGGTCGCAGGGTTTATGTTAACTTTACAAAACCCCACACTCCTCAGCCACTATCTAGAACCACTTTCACTGAATTTATTGCAATGCGAAATAATGAATCCCTAATCAATGCTTATAATTATCTGACTGAGGAATATACCGATACCCTTGATAAGTTGGTAATTGTTCGCAACGAAGCCCCTAATTTGTATAACTATATCCTAAATATTGGTAAACCAAAAGCTGTATATGATGCCTACAACAAAATCAAAGGTTTCTTAAGTGATCTTTCTACGAAAGAAAAGAGGTGAGGTTTCAATGTCGGCTTCAAAGCGGTTAACGAGAGTATTAAACTCTTCTAAGGTTCTTAGCTTTGATGATACCTCACGTATAGTAATCATGAGTGACTGCCATCGGGGAGACGGCAGTTGGGGTGATAATTTTTCCAACAACCAAAATCTCTTTTTTGCTGCCCTCTCCTACTATTACGAAAATGGTTATAACTACATCGAAGTGGGAGATGGCGATGAATTGTGGGAAAACAGAAAAATCGATAATATCATTCAGGCACATAGTGATGTATTCTGGCTTATGTCCTTATTTTATGTAGATAACAGACTATATATGCTGTATGGAAATCATGATATTATTAAAAGAGATCCAAAATTTGCAAAAACCTCATGTGAATCTTTTTTCTGTGATAGCACCAATTCATCTGTCCCCTTATTTCCAGGGATTGAAATGATGGAGGGTTTAATCTTAAATTATAAGAATTCAAATCACAGGATATTTATTACCCATGGTCATCAAGCTGATATATTAAATTCAACTTTATGGAGACTAGCGAGATTTTTAGTTCGATATTTATGGAGGCCTTTGGAACTGATGGGGGTAAAAGATCCTACTAGTGCTGCTAAAAACAATGAAAGAAAAAATACAGTAGAAAAACGACTAATTGATTGGGTGAATAAAGAAAATCAGATGTTGATTGCTGGTCATACCCATCGACCTGTATTTCCTCAAGTAGGGGAACCACTTTATTTTAATAGTGGTAGCTGCGTTCACCCTAGATGTATTACTGCTCTAGAAATAAGAAATGGAGCAATCCAATTAGTAAAGTGGGCGATTATGACAAAGCCGGATCGAACCTTATATGTCGGCCGAGAAATATTAGAAGGCCCTGTTACTTTAGAAGATTATTTTAAACACTCGAGATAGATCACACAGGATGAATACCACCTTTTCATATATTAGCAAGTTTTTGTATATTTTCTGCATAAAAATCAAGTAAATTATTTATAATAATTCTGGATGTAAATGACATCATATGATATCAATCAATGATGTAGAAAGGAGTAATATATGAAAGCATCAGTAGACCAGGATGGTTGCATCAGCTGTGGATTATGTATTGATGTGTGTCCTGAGGTGTTTCGTTATAATGAAAATGATGTTTCTCAAGCCATTGAAGGGGATATCCCTGAAGATTGTCTTGAGCGAGCTGAAGAAGCAAGGGATGGATGTCCTGTTAGTGTAATTGATCTTTTTGAATAACCATTGGCTAACAGTATCCGAAATAAATAATAATATCATACATGGATAAGGGGCTGTCGCACGAAATGTGCGGCGCCCTTTTTACATAGTGATGTTTATCACATATTAAATTTACAAAAATAGCATGTGACTTTCAATCAAACAGAGACACGTTCTCACTCGGTTGCTGAACATAGCGGTACATAAGGTTGTGACAGAGGAGGACATCTGGCACAACCTAAGTACCGATGGCGGCAAACGGTCTCTTTGTCCCATGGAAAGTTCACAAACTTACTAATAGTTCCCAAATACTTCGTAAAGAATGCTCCAATTAGCTGCTTCTATTTAGCCACTTCTATGGGGGTACAAAATACTTTCCTACAATTGGTTATAGTTATAGCAAAAAAAACATAAAATATTACAAGTTTTAAATACAAGGATGTTGTCTTAAAATGCTTAATAAAATAAGGGCCAAACATATTATTTTATTTGAACTCATGCTTTTATTCCTTTTCTCCTCTATTATGGTGAAAAATCAAATTGATAATGAAGCTGCTAGCTATTCCGCTATGTATGATTCCGAAAAAGGATTTATCAAATGGGTGAGTTTTGACGTTAGCCACAAAGCAATGGATCATGCTTATAAATATGACCTAGAATCCCAATCCGAAGAAGTTGTTCTAAATTGGATTGAGTTATTGGCATACCTAGGGGCGAAATATGGAGGGGATTTTTCTAGATATAAAGAAAAACATATGATTGAACTTGTAAACAAACTACAATCAAAAGAAGAAACCATGGAAAGTTTAACGGCTGACATGAAATATTATGATTATTATTTGGAAGCATATACTGCTGTTCTAGGGGGCATGGTAGGAAAATATAAGATTGAAGTAGCGGATGAAAATAGTCCCGGAGGAAAACGATGGGAAGAAAAGTATGGACTAAAGGCATTTCTTCCCATTGCTAAGTACTTTCCTTATAATCATTATGATGATTTTGGGGTGTCTAGAAGTTATGGATTTAAAAGAAAACATCTGGGTCATGATATGATGGGGCAAACTGGTACACCAATTATTGCTGTGGAGTCTGGTTATGTGGAAGCCCTGGGTTGGAATCAATATGGTGGATGGAGAATTGGAATTCGAAGTTTTGATAAAAAGCGTTACTACTATTATGCCCACCTGCGTAAAAACTTCCCCTTTAATAAATCCTTAGAAGTGGGCAGTATTGTCCAAGCTGGTGATGTCATAGGCTATATGGGACATACCGGTTATAGCACCAAAGAAAATTCCAATAATATAAAAACCCCCCATCTTCATTTTGGCATACAACTCATCTTTGATGAATCCCAAAAGGAAAGTGTAAATGAAATTTGGATTGATTGTTATGATATAGTCCAATTTCTATATAAGAACAGATGCGAGACAGTCAAAGATCCAGAAACAAAAGAATACCACCGGGTATATCAAATGATTGATCCTGTTGCAGAACATTATATTAACCGACAGAAATACAAATACGACGATGATGATTTCAAAATCCATATTTACGAATAAGCAAACTTTAGATTCGTATTTATAAAGGATTACGAAATTCCAATAAAAAAGGACGCGAAGAAACCACACCGATTTCTTGCGTCCTATTTTTTTTTTAAATTATAATCCTCTAGTAAGGATGGATAAGGTCAATTTTTGCACAACTTCCTTCACTTTACTTAATCATTCATCTCAAACAACTAAAATTGTTTCTGTAGGGTCTTCCGTTTTAGTAGGGTTATAAAGGATAGAAAAAAAGGTATGATATATTGAAATATTACATTAACATTAACCATAGCATGGCGATAGAAGGATGTAAATTCAAACTGAGTACTGCTAATATAGGATGTAAGATAATACACGAAAACAGTTAAGGGTACATATAAAAAACTTGATTCCTTTAGATTAAAAAGCCATTGAAAGCATCTTATCAGGATAATGGACATTGCACATACCGCTATAAAATCAGAGAGCATACAGATTAAGGTAACTAGCACTTCAAAGCGTTCAAATATATTAAAGAAGGAGATGCTTTTTACTGTGATATAAAATGGATATGGCAAATCCGCCGTAAGATCGGCACCTGTAATTCCAAAGGTAAATATGGTAATAACAAAGCATAAAACAATAAATCCTACACAGGCATACAAAAGCTTACGAATTTGTGCTTTTGTTATTTGAAATCCCAATCGGTCAGAAAAGAATAAGGCTATCACTAGATATCCACCTACGGATATCACATTAATGGAGGCCTGGATGGTTTCTGGTAATTGTATGGTTGATACAGGCAAAAGATAATCTAGTCGTAACTGACCTAGGGAGGATACGAACAAGATTCCAATTAATATTAAGATGGGCATTAATGAAAATTCTGAAAATCGGAATACGGTAATATATCCCCTATGCAAGGTATAAAAAACTAAAAAAATTAGTACAATCATGAAAAAACTATTTTTGGTGCGAGGCATTAAGGTGAATTGTAAGTTCAGATAATATGCATTGATTTTTAAGGGAATGGAAATTAAAATCCATAGTAAATATCCCAATATGATCAGCTTAGACAAAAACTTACCAATCAAATGGTTCATGATTTCATATATATTTAAACCCGGAAATGATTTTATAAGCGCTATGATTACACCTGTTAGAGGGATCATTGCCAAAATTGGCCATATCG
>DUNZ01000059.1 GCA_012839085.1 Clostridiales bacterium | reverse complement strand
TTTCGAACCCTATATAGCCTTAAGTCCAAATCATCGTAGTTGTCCGTGGTGTAACTTTGTATAGCAGCAAATACTTCATTATAGAATCTATCTGCCACATAGTCTTTAAATGAACGATTGCTTGCCATAATTTCACCTCGCAAACATCTGACTTAGAGATTAAGCTTAGAAATATCCATCTTATCACCCTTAAGATAATACTCGTATACTTCACTTGCAGGCAACTGTCGAATTTGGATATGACTAAGACCTAAGTTGTCTAGCATTTCCATGTTGGTATAACCTTTATTAATGATATGTGATTCTTCAGTTGGCATTAAAAAGCAGTTTTTAATTTCATTGATGTGATGTAAATCTATGAATTTTTTATACGCCAATTGGTAAAGATATTGTTTAATAATATCGCTAACCCCTGGCTGACCTCGCAATTCTTTATTTGGTTCCAATTGTATTACATAGTACTTTGCATCAAAAATAATGAAATGACATACGTTATCTCTTATGTATATAGAAATAATGTCAGGTATAAGTGTATCCTTTGCTACTTTAGTAAATAAACTATCGTCTGTTTTAGTTCCAACCCACTTAGGCTTTTCGATGATAGAGAGGAGTGTATCAGTTGCATTATAACTACTATTTAATTTAACTGGCAATTTTAGCGAGCTTAAATAATTATGTAACTGATTATCCATTACCTCTGCACATACTTTTTCCCACACTAGATTGAAACTATTTGTTCCAAACATACTAAAACTATCAACTGATGACAGATTGCTTCTGTGAGTTATATAAGCATAAATGGCTTTCAAAACAAGTTGCTTACGAGTATTGAATTGTACATTTAACTCGTTCTCTATACGGTATTGTATATATTCGTTATCTCCAAAATCATCTAATTCTTCATCTGAGAGTTCAACAGGTAAAATATCAAATATATCCAATAGATCCGCTTTTTTAAGTTCTTTAGTAAAAAGACTTAGTATACATTCATGCAATCTTTTGAAATAATCGAAATCATCCATAACTCTTTTTTTAGTTAGCAACTCTGTATAATATGGGCGATTATTGCTCAAAAGTGTAAAAGTCTCATTAATAGTCTTGTCCCATAGGATTTCACCGTTTCCATTCTCTTTAATAATATCCTGCGTATTTGTATATACACCATTTTCATAGTAGTCATTCAACAGATAAATCATAACGGCAAGCAAGTTAAACGAACTGCTTTCCTCACTATCATTATACATCTGAATAATCTGCTCCTTCGAGTTATATCTCTCTAGAACCTTTATGATTTGTTTTAGTTCTGCTTTTGGAGCATCGTTACTTATGTATTTTGGATAGCATTTTAAGATGCATCCAGCAACAGTGATGACACCTACAAATGTAAAAACATAAAGATATTCATTTTCACCAATCTCTACATCAGCTACTTCGATATCCTCATCAATAAGATCAGACATGTCCTTTTGCTCATCAGTTGCTTTCACCGCTTTCAAGACACCGTATTCCTTCAGCTTTTTAATTATGACTACTGCCTTTTCTCCTGTACATTCAAAAATGTCTCGTAAGTTCTTCTGTGTATATCGTTTCTGTTCACGAACAAACTTAGATATCAATATTTATACTCCTCCCCAGATTCAGCAACTACTGATATAATCCGTGGAAACTTATCCCTAATCTCCTTACAGAAGATTTCTACACCACGCTTTTCAAATTCCTTACAAATGGAAGAATATTTCGTTGTTTCCTTACAACCATCAAAAAGAGAGGATCTTTTTTGTTTAGCAGCATCATCAAATAAATACATTAGAACTTTGCTTTTGAAAGCAGAAACAAAGACATCTTCGTCAATTTCATTACCTTCACTTGGGACTACAATATTTCTCGAAAGAAAATATGGTCCTAATAACTTATCCTCATTTATTTTATAAGAGGAAAGGGCATCATTTATTGCCTTACGCAATTCATTCCATTCAATCGCACGACGATAGATTCCACTACCCAAATTTACGAAATTTCCTTTGATATCATTCTCATTGTGATTTATACTAATATAGTCGAAGTTCCATCTACGCTTGAAAGCAGTATCCATAGGAAATACGCCTTGGTCAGCACTGTTCATCGTTGCCCAGATAAACATATTGTCAGGGATTTTTATCTCTGCGTAATCTTCGGCACATCCACCAAGTTCCTCAGCTAGATATTTCTTAATATCTTCAGAAGCACGAACTGGGTATTCACTCACAAAATCTTCATCACGATCTAGCAACTGGAATACTTCACCAAATACTGCTGCTACATTTGCTCTATTAATCTCTTCTATAATAAGTAAGTACGGAAGAGGATTGTCTGTTTTCATGTTTTTCAGTGCCTTTATGTAGGTACGCATAAATGGCCCCGGAACATATTTGTATGTTATAGCATCTTTACCATCGCTATCAACGCAGGGCACTGGCTTATATGTACCGACAAAACTAGCATAAGAATAGTCTGGATGAAATGTTACTCGCTCATACTCGCCACCATTTTTTAATAAATCATCTTTTTCTTTATTCAAAGTAAAACTCTTACCTGTACCTGGAGCACCAAAAACTATGCGATTTCGAGGGAATTTGCTTTCTATACCACTTATGTGTGAGTTGTCTGAAGTAGAGTAATCCTGTTCAGGTGTTGAATGTTCTGCTAACTCAGATACATGTCCCGTATGCAACCAATCTGAATTGTTTAGATAGAAGTAGATAAACTCTTTTCTAAATGCACACGCATACTCTCCACGGCCCTTATCTTGCTGCACAAATCCTTCTGTTAATGCTCTTGCTATTGTATTTATTTTAATTTGTTTTGATATGGGCGTTTCTGGAGAAGCTGCGTTTGAGCGCATTAATCTCCATGCACAGAACACAACTTCGGAATTCATTTTATATACACCTAATGAAATAGCCTTTTCTCCTTCTTCCAACTTTTCAAAGGTGTAGTTTAGATATTTTGCCTTTTGCTGAATTCTCTGTTCGTCCATAAGATTATTTCTTCCACCCGGAGTTGTTCCTTTAGCACAAACATAAACTTCTAATATTTGCCCATTTCTCGGAATGCTAACCTTATAAACTTCACTTAATTCATCACTTACCGATTCAATATTGACAGTGTTCCCCAAAGACTCAAAAGCATTTTTAATTTCAGTTTTTACTTGGTCACCGTTTAATGCCATTGAACGGTCATAATCAGCGGTAATAATTTCTCCATTTCTCACTGCCCATTGATATTCAGGCATCACAATCCCTCCCTTATACCTCCAATACTTTAATATGTTTTGCAGTCAACGATTCCCTATTAAAAATGGCTACAATTTTGGTAGGTTCTTGAATAATATCATCTATATCTGAACCTTCAATAAAGATAATACATAAATTCATTGACCGCATTATCTTATTGGCATACTCCCTTGCACTCTCAGAAACAGTTCCTGTTGTCATTATGACAATTGCATTAGTTCTTAGTACGTGTGATAATCCAACCTCTTTCGCTACTTGGTCTAAAGAAACCTTACTTGTATTCTTACATTGCACCTGCCAACGGGAGTATAGCAACCTGCTTGAATCAAAAAGAACATCCACTTCTGCTCCGCCAGTTTCACTACCTTTTAACCTTGTCTTAATAAAATCCAAGCCAATAATCCCCATTATTTTAATTGCTAATGCCTCTAAGGCCAGACCTTTAATATAGGTATCAGTAGAATCTACATCATTACGAATCTCTTGTAATGTTTTCTGATAATATCGTGAAACGTCTTCTCCTATAATTCCTGACATTTGCTCCAATAAAGGAATAACGATATCTCTTTTAGTAAGTTCAGTTAATCTGACTTTCGGTGTTTTTGCTCCACGGCCTTCAGTAGTTTTTTGCTTTTCAATTAACCCTTTTTCTTCAAGAGGGTTTAATACAGCTGTACCAAAGGCCTTCTCTTGGAAAGTTATGCCGTATGTTGCTGTTGCCAAATCTCTTATATCTGCCGCTTTTTGAAATTCTTCAGAACCAGTATTACATAAGGCTTTTAAGAAATAATATTGCTCCGGTCGTAATTCTTTCAATAATTCGATTTCACTTTCAGACAGGTCAATCAATTCTGTTAGCTTGTTCTCGTTTATTCGCCATTTCGCGAGAACTCCAGCCTTTTCCAACCACAGTTTCATACTCTGTGGATTATTAGCAGTTTTTTTGTAATTAAAACCTCTTTTGTTTAGGGCATCTATTACTGATTCATTTGTGATGCGAATTCCTTCACGGTTTAATTTTCTTATTGTATCAATAAGAACTAGACCATTGAGATTCTTCAAGATATGCCGGGCAAATGCATCATATAACTCTCTATCATCAGTAATACCATACAAGAAATCACCGAATTCTGATATACGAATACCACCGCCAGTCTTTAAAATCCCATATGCAACTAAGGAATTTTTACAATTACCGGCCATAGTTTTTTGTGAGTTTGCTGCATTTGAAGAAAAAAAAGTTTCAACCAACCTATCGATAAAAACACCGGTCTCTGCACCCTCGTTATCTTTAATTAGTTGTAAGATTATACGCAAATCAACAACATTTGGGGTAAACTGTGTGCCAAAAGGTAGTTCATTCCTCTCCATATTATTCCTCCTCAAAATATTGCTTCTTAATGGCCGTTGCTATTACCTCAGCCAGCTTAACAGGTACAGCATTACCTACTTGTCTCCACTGTTCTTTAAAATCTCCGCACAGTTCATAATCATCATCAAAAGTTTGTATTCTCTTAATTTCAGAAATCCTTAAAAATCTATTCTTCCAATGAAACGGACCCATATTATTAGAAAAACTAGCCTGAATTGTCCATGATGGCTTTTCAGGTGATAATTTCAGTAAAAATGACCAGTATCTTGACCTCCATTTGAAAATAGGGTTAGGATATCCCCGTTCTGCTGTAAAGTATAAATAGTTATCACCTGGAGGAACTAACTTAAGTAAATCTTTATGCTTGGACCCAGCCTGCATTTCGGCATCCTCTGGCAAATCATAATCTAAGTCTCCTATTGCCTGTCCACAAGTGACCCAAGGTATCTTGTCACCTATTTGATCTTCGGGTGTGTTTTCTGGGTCATAGTGTGTTTCTTCAGGAAAGATAAATTTCTCTCCTTCACCTCGTCTAATTCCAACACAGATAAACCGCTCTCGTTTTTGAGGAACACCGTAATTAGCAGCATTAACTACCTTGTAACTTATATCATAACCGTATTCGTTCGCTTTTTCTTTAAGCAAGTCAAAAGCAGCTTGATGTGGCTTATATACAAAACCATACACATTTTCGAAAAAGAAAACTTTAGGGCGTATTTCATCTAAAGCACGGAAATATTCATGAAGTGTATACGAGTTTTCATCTTCTAATGCTCTTTTCTTTTCTGTTCGATAGAATCTTGATTTTGAATATGCAGGGCAGGGGGGACCCCCAACTAACACATCAATATCAGATAACTTCATTCCTATTTTTTCTAATGATGCTGCGTAATTAATATTTCTTATATCATCACAAACAACCATTTTCCCGACTTTATTATGCTCTAATGTATCACACGCAGGTTTCCAAAAATCTGTAGAAAAACAAATTTCGAAACCCGCTTTCTTAAACCCACAATCAATTCCGCCCCCACCTGAAAATATACTTAAGACATTTGGCATTATTCTAAACTCTCCTTCACAAACTCAATCATAGCTTTTCCCATTAGGCATGGTACAGCATTTCCAATCTGCTTTTGAATGGATCTCCTATTGCCAACGAACTTATACCCTTTAGGAAAAGTCTGTATAGCTGCAATCTCAGGAACTCTTAATCTTCTATTGTCCCAATGAAATGGGCCAACCCAAGGACCTGGTTGAGCAGTAATTGTCCAAGATGGGAGATCTGGTGATAATTTTAGCAAGAAACTCCAAAATCGCTTGTCAGCAACAAACTTAGGGTTTGGATATCCCGCCCAAGCTGTTAAGGCCTTGTAATTTTTGCCAGGTGGAACTTCACATAATTCTTCATAATATGTACCACCTTTTGTAACTTCATATTCCTCAAAGTATTCATCGCCTTCAAAACCTTGAATAACCTCTCCAACATTAACATACGGTTTTAGTCCTGTTTCCTCACATAAGCTTGGATCACAATGTGTTTTTTTAGGTTCATCATCTTTAAAAGTACCTTTTGTCCCTATAATGAAAAGTCTCTTCCTCTTTTGGGGAACGCCATAATCTAATGCATTTGCTCTGATTACCTTACATGTGTAACCCGCATCATTTACAATCTCGAGAAATTTTTCAACAATTATTTTATTTGTTGGGTGCAAAAGGCTTTCCACATTTTCAAACACAAACCCATCCGGCAAAATGTCAGTAACAACACGTAAATATTCATCCACTAGAGTCGCACGTGGGTCATTTATTCCCTTTCTTGTCTGGTTTCCAACCCAATAGCCGGCTTTAGAAAAAGGCTGACAAGGTGCACCACCAATAATGATAAATTTATTTGCCTTCCGTTTTTCAACGCAAGATATAAAGACTGAACTTTCTATATCGTGTAAATCTCCCTCAAAAATGTCAGAATCCTTAAATATTTCATTTGCTTTTAATGTTTGAATACAGTCTTGATCTATATCTGTACTTGAAACCACAGGAACTCCAGCCATAAAGCTGGCAATATCCAATCCGCCTGCGCCGGAAAATAAACTCACTGAAACTATATCTTCCTTCATGTTAAACCACCTATTCTAGTTGTATATTTTAGCAACACTACTTCATTTAATGGCACTTTTGCCGCTTTTAATCCATTCATCTAATTCGGAACGCTTAAATTTCCATAACTTCCCGATTTTTTGAGCAGGTATACCATTCTTTTTTCTAATCCAGTTTCTAACAGTCACCGGCTTCACACCTAGATACTCAGCTGCTTCTTCAATGCTTATCCAGTTATCACTGGGTATTTCATTCATGTTTTTCACCTCATGTGTTACTATTTGACAATAAAAACTCAACATTATTTTACCATGAAAACTCGAGATTTTCAATATATCTAATTATATTTAACGATATTTAGTTATATTTGTTAATAAGAGTAGAACTCTAGTATTCTTGCTAATTTATTATCTATCCTGTCTCCTCAACCCCAATAAAAAATCTATTCTGTCAACTCAACCCTATCGTATTAAGTGCAGTTGATATGTTCCCACAAACAATAAAAATAAGGGTTTCCTGACATTGTCACTTCAGGCTAAAGATCCAAAAGAAAAGTTCAATGTCTGGGTTAGTGTCAAATTATGTTCGCAATT
>DUNZ01000058.1 GCA_012839085.1 Clostridiales bacterium | reverse complement strand
TGAGGCCGAGGAGTGGTCAAGAGTACTCTTATTATATGATGCAGCATTAAAGGAAATAAATACGAAGCTAGAAATTTTAAACAATGAATTTAAATTAGCTCATCAATATAATCCCATAGAACATATAACTTCTCGTATTAAAACTCCCCAAAGTATAGCAAAAAAATTACGGCATAATGGTAGGGAGTTAACGATTGAAAATATTGTTAAGTATATTAATGATGTAGCAGGTATCAGAATTATTTGTACCTTTACTTCTGATATTTACCGTATTGCAGATTTGATTGCTAAGCAAAATGATATTAAAGTATTAAAAGTGAAAGATTACATTATGTGCCCCAAAGAGAATGGTTATACTTCTTATCATATGATTGTGTCGATACCAGTCTTTTTGTCGAATATGACAGTAGATACCAAGGTAGAAATACAGATTCGAACCATAGCCATGGATTTTTGGGCCAGTTTGGAACATAAGATTTACTATAAATTTGAAGGTAATGCTCCGGAACACATTCGTAAGGAACTGAAAGAATGTTCTGAAATAGTAGCTTATTTGGATCAAAAGATGCTATCACTAAATGAAGAATTAAAAAGTTATAATAATCATCGCATTGGTGAAATGGATAATCAAGCGAAGGATAATTATAGTTCTGTAGTTGCAGAATCCTTAGGAACAATCGTGGAAGAAGAAGAAAGTATTATTACGGAAAAGAATGATAAAAAAGTAAAAAAAACCACGAAAAAACGAATGTTTTTTGGCTTGGGTTCCAATGGCTAATAGGTTTTTATAAGAGAATAAAATAGGACAAGGGATAATATTAAACAGGACAAGGCAGTTATCATGAATTACTGCAATGTCCTGTTTTTGTATTATAATCTAATGTTTTTTAATAAATCAGCCAGACCAGTGGTTGCTTCTCCACCGCTACTATAACTAGAAGGTGCTTCTTCCACATCTTCGATAATATCCTGTTGATCTTCTACTTCTTTCATACTAAGACTAATTTTGCCCTCTTTAATGTCGATAATTTTAACAGTAACTTGCTCCCCTTCTTTAATTACTTCGTTGGGAGATTTAATCCGCTTTCCACATATTTGTGAGATATGAACCAGGCCAGAAAGTCCGTCAAAGATTTTAATAAAGGCACCATAAGGAACGATTTTTTCCACAGTTCCTGTGGTAATCATGCCTTTTTGAAGCTTAGAAATCTTGCTGTTTCTATCTTGTAATTCTTTGTCTCTTTCTACTTCTTTCCCTGATAGAACCAATCTTTTTTCTTCAGGAGAAGCTGTTATAATTATTACTTCAATTTCTTTACCAACCCATGGGCTCAGATCCTCTACATATGAGATGGAAAGTTGAGATGCTGGAATGAATGCACGAATTCCATAAAGATAAGTTATGACTCCACCATTTACAACTTGAGAAATTTTAACGGTATGAACTTTTCGCTGGTTCATATCTTCCACTAATTGATCCCAAGAGAGGATGTCATCGGCACGTTTTTTGGACAAGAGGATGCTTCCATGTCCATCATCTACGCTTAGAACCATAGCTTGTATTTCTTCTCCCAGGGCTATGTCTGCTTTAATGGAAAAAGCAGGATCATTACTTAATTCTTCCAGTTTGATAATACCATCGGTATAATAACCAAG
Organism: Clostridiales bacterium; assembly: GCA_012839085.1. Classification (GTDB taxonomy): domain Bacteria; phylum Bacillota; class Clostridia; order Lachnospirales; family Lachnospiraceae; genus Mobilitalea. Next base: position 992 of record DUNZ01000058.1, on the reverse strand, counting down.
GTCTAAGGCAACTTCTGTATCAGAGAGTCCAATTACGGTTCCCTTAATAATATCACCTGCATGTACTTTTCTGAAAGAGTGATCCAGTTGGTCCTTAAACTCATCCATGGAAGGAATTGCTTCTTGGACATTTTCTGATTGATTTTCCTCCTGTTTTAAGATTTTTTCATTTTCTTCATTCATGATTTGATCTGTACTCATTTTACTTAGAAAGGACAGTAACTATGTCCCTTCCACCTCCTTTTCATTCTTTATGTAAGTTTGCGATATAAATAAGAATTTCCCTTTTTTCCAATCCGTTCTACGGCACCGATATAATGAAGGATATTTAAGGCGGTTTGAGAAGCTGATAGGGACAGCTTGGAGGATTTTTTAAAATCCTTTGAGGTAAAAATATCATCCATCTTGTCCGGTATTAAGATCTGATAATCGGATATATTTTCTATCAGAATATCATTTACAATATCCAGTGGTATACGATCGCACCGTGTAGATCCTTTCTTTTTATCCTGGCTCCAGCCATCAAGATATCGATACTCTTCCATATTTAGTGATATTATTCGAATCTTTAGATTCGGGTTGGTAAGAAAATTCTTTATTTTATAAAGTTCAGGAAAAACCATATAGGGACTTCCGCTTTTGGGGGATTTTCTCGGTGGATTAATTTCTCCGGATTGTGGATTGATCCATCGAATATATTTAATGTTGTGGATAGGATAGACAATGGTAACCGAATAAAGAGAAAGAAAGGCCTCAAGCTTTCTCCTCAGCTTATTAAAATCCCTAGTTTGTATTTCAATAATCTCATGACCATCGTAAATGTCTGCAATAAAGCCAGCCACTTTTCTTTCATGATATAAACTATCTGGTGATAAATAATTTTTTAATACAGAATGAACGGTCTTTTCACTTAGGGTACCAATACCATTTTGCTCCTGTGTTTGTCCCACTATTTCATCACAAACCTTTTGAAATAACAGTTTGTCCATTTT
>DUNZ01000057.1 GCA_012839085.1 Clostridiales bacterium | reverse complement strand
TCCTTTGAATCATTATCTTCCGTAGCAGTATTATCTAGGCCTTCCGTATCTTTTTTCCCACATCCCCCAGCTACCAGTGCGATACTAAGACCTAATGCAATTAAAAGCGCTCTTTTTTTCATTATGTTAATCCTTTCCTCTTCCATTTCGGTAAGATTACTTCCGAAACCATTTTTGTGTACTATACTTTTTATAACATATTTTTAATAAAAAATAAAGTAAAATAAGCTATTTCACAAATATTTCATCATAAATTCCACTTTACATAAGAAATGCCCGGGGTATTTAAAAAACCTTTTGTATTAGGCTTTAAAACCCCCAGGCATCTCCTTTTTTTTACTAATCATTGGTTGGCAAATTTAAATCTTACCCTTATAGCTTTTCTACACCCAAGGTAACATCTTCTCCATTCAGATTCCACTCTTTTGAATGTCCTTGAATCTGACCGAAGATAATCTGCTCTGCCAATACCTCGGACTTAATTTCTTCTTTGTTTCGCTCGATTATGGCCTTTATCTTATCATTTCCATCTTGGTATAGACAGATATGATCCATAACCTCAAAACCTGCATCTTTACGCATGGTTTGTATCTTACTAATGATTTCTCTAACAAATCCCTCTTCGATTAACTCCTCTGTTAGATGAGTGTCAAGCACCACCGTAATACCACGGTCAGAATCAGATACAAAGCCCTCTGCTTGACTAGCCTCAATCAATAGATCTTCCTTATCCAAGATAGCCTCTTCACCCTCAAGGGTTATTGTCAGTTTTCCACTGGCATTCAGTTCATCCATAGCTTCATTTCCATTTAAACTTGCTAAGAGATTCTTAAGTGCCCCTATCTTTTTACCGAATCTGGGACCCAGAGTTCTTAACTGAGGTTTAAAGCTATAGGAAGTAAAGGCTCTCACATCGTCCGTAAAGATAATTTCTTTTACATTAAGTTCGTTGGCAATGATTTCTTTATAGAATTCAGAAAGCTGCTCATCGGCTTTTACATACATTTTACCAATCGGTTGACGATTCTTAATATTGGCAGTATTCCTACAAGCACGACCTAGAACAACAATCTCAAGAACTTCTTCCATATTCTTTTCTAATTCCTTATTGATCCACTCATCATTATAGGATGGATAATAGCAAAGGTGGACACTCTTTGGTTGGTCTGGATTGTTCTTAGCCACCAGGTTTTGATAAATATCTTCCGCCATAAATGGTATAAAAGGTGCTGCTAATTTAGACAGTTCAACCAAAGTAGTATAAAGGGTCATATAAGCATTGATCTTATCCTGCTCCATTCCTTTGGCCCAGAAGCGCTCCCTGCTTCTTCTTACATACCAATTACTTAATTCATCTACAAAATCAGCCATCATTCTGGCAGCTTCAGTAATACGATAATGATCCAAGTGTTCATCCACGGATTTGATTAGAGTATTCAGTTTTGATAATAGCCACTGATCCATCACAGGCAATTTATGATAGTCTAATTGATATTTTGATGCATCAAATTGATCAATATTGGCATAAAGTACAAAGAAGGCATAGGTGTTCCACAAGGTTCCCATGAATTTTCTTTGGCCTTCTGTTACGGCTCCATGATGGAAACGGTTTGGCAGCCATAAAGCTGAGTTAATATAGAAATACCAACGAATTGCATCCGCTCCATGACGTTCCAATGCATCAAAAGGATCCACGGCATTTCCCTTGGATTTAGACATTTTTTGACCATTTTCATCTTGAACATGACCTAGTACAATTACATTTTTAAATGGTGCTTTATCAAAAATCAAAGTAGAAATCGCCAAAAGAGAATAGAACCATCCTCTGGTCTGATCCACCGCTTCACTAATAAAATCCGCTGGGAAATGTTTCTCAAACACTTCTTTGTTCTCAAAAGGATAATGCCACTGTGCAAATGGCATGGATCCTGAATCATACCAGCAGTCAATTACAGGCTTAACTCGAGTCATTTCTTTTCCACATTCAGGACACTTAATGGTTACTCCATCAATAAATGGCCTATGAAGTTCAATGTCATCCGGGCAATTGTCCGACATAGACTTAAGTTCCTCGATACTTCCAATACAATGTAGGTGACCCTCTTCACATTCCCATATTGGTAGGGGAGTTCCCCAATAACGGTCACGGGATAGACCCCAATCCTGTACATTATTTAACCAGTCACCGAAACGACCCTTGCCAATGGTCTCTGGCATCCAATTGATGGTGTTGTTATTTCTGATCAACTGATCCCTCACCGCAGTCATCTTGATAAACCAAGATTCCCTTGCATAATAAATCAAAGGTGTATCACAGCGCCAGCAAAACGGATAACTATGCTCAAATTTTAGCACACGGAAAAGCAGTCCTTTTGATGCTAGCATTTTCATGATAGGTTCATCTGCATCCTTACAGAACACTCCAGCAAAATCAGTAGCTTCCGGCTTAAATTCACCTTTTCCGTCAATCAATTGTACAAAAGGAAGATCATAATTTCTTCCAATTCTACTGTCATCCTCACCAAAAGCAGGTGCAATATGAACCACACCGGTACCATCGGTAAGAGTTACATATGAATCGCAGGTTACAAAATGAGCCTTCTTGTCAAGGGTAGCATAATCAAATAAGGGTTCATACTCGGTATACTCTAAGTCCTTACCAGAATATCTTTCTTCTATCTCATAAGCACCCTCTAATACCTTCAAGAGTGCCTCTGCCAGAATATATTTTTCCGTACCAACTGCTACCGCCTCCTCATGCTTATGATCCTTATGATCATGGTTATGATTACAGGAAGAACTCTTTCCAAGGACATTACCAGCCGCATCCACCTGAACCTTTACCTTAACATAGGTTTCATCGGGATTTACACAGAGAGCTACGTTGGAAGGTAGGGTCCAAGGTGTTGTTGTCCACGCAAGAATATATTCATTTTCTTTCCCTTTTAATCGGAATTTAGCAATTACAGACTTTTCTTTTACATCCTTATAGCCCTGTGCAACCTCATGGCTGGAAAGGGGTGTACCACATCTAGGGCAATAGGGAACAATTTTAAATCCTTTATATAAGAGCCCTTTATCCCAAACCTGTTTTAATGACCACCATACGGATTCAATATATTCATTATGATAGGTAACATAGGGATCATCCATATCTGCCCAGAAACCAACGGTATTGGAAAAATCCTCCCACATACCTTTATACTTCCACACACTTTCTTTACATTTCTCTAGAAATGGTTCCAGACCATAGGCTTCAATTTGTTCTTTACCATCAATCCCTAATAATTTCTCCACTTCCAATTCTACCGGAAGACCATGGGTATCCCATCCTGCCTTGCGTAAAACATTATAACCTTTCATAGTCCTGTATCTAGGGATGATATCTTTGATTACTCTAGTTAATACATGACCGATGTGAGGCTTACCATTAGCTGTAGGCGGGCCGTCATAGAAAGTAAATGTTTCCTCACCTTCACGTACTTTTATGCTTTCTTCAAATACATTGTTTTTCTTCCAGAAATCTAAAACTTTCTTCTCTCTTTCGACAAAGTTTAAGTCTGTCGACACTTTATCGTACATGCAAATCCTCCTTTAATTTAATAATAATAACTATGGATTTTTATTCGCTAGGAAATAAGCAGTTATCCCCTTAAGGTAACAAGATATTTCCTATCGAACAAAAAACGCCCTCATCCGAAAAAGGATGAGAGCGTAACGCTTTCATTTAACCACCTGTTTCACATACTCTGCCCCTTGGGCATTCATACATTATCCATATAACGGTGGACACCGTCGCGGCCTACTGAATAAGAATAATTCTATCTTTGGGCTTTGCAACTAGGGAGTGATTTTCAGTCATCTGCTACTCATACCAGGCTTACACTGTCCCTGGCTCGCTGGGATTTTTACCGGATGCCTACTCTCTCCGTCATCGTCTTTAAAATATCGATTTTATTTATAATAATTTATTTATGATAATATTATACAATACTAAAATTGTCAATAGATTTTCATTAACTTAACTTGATAACTTAAGTCCGTTATTGATACTTGACTTATTTTTCTACTTGGTATATCTTGTATTTAATAAAAATAGAGTAAAATTTTTAACAATTAATATAATTACCATATAAGTAGGATTATATAGGGTTATATTAATAACCGTTTTTTATGTACAATTTTGAATAAAAGCTGAATAGGTAAGGTGATGGTATGAGCAAACAAAATTTAACACTATTGACGGATTTTTATGAGTTAACCATGATGCAGGGCTATTTTAATAATGATAATAATGACACTGTGGTATTTGACGTGTTTTATCGTAGTAACCCCAGTGGCGGCGGATATTCCATCTGTGCTGGTTTAGAGCAGGTAATTGATTATATTAAGAATCTTCGTTTTAAGGAAGATGATATCGAATACCTCAGAAGTCTTAAAATATTTGATGAGAACTTCTTATCATATCTTAAGGATTTTCGTTTTACTGGAGACGTCTATGCAATCCCAGAAGGAACTGTCGTTTTTCCCATGGAACCTCTGATGAAGGTCATAGCTCCGATTATGGAAGCTCAGTTAATTGAGACAGCCATTTTAAATATTATAAACCATCAAAGCCTAATTGCCACAAAGGCTTCCCGTGTGGTCTATGCGGCACAAGGAAAACCGGTTATGGAATTCGGATTAAGAAGAGCCCAGGGACCTGATGCAGGAACCCTTGGTGCTAGGGCTGCCGTAATTGGCGGTTGCATCGGAACCAGTAATGTACTCTCTGCAAAATTATATGATATGCCAGCCCTGGGAACCCATGCCCATAGCTGGATTATGAGTTTTGATGATGAGCTTACAGCCTTCCGAAAATACGCCCAGCTCTATCCACAAAATACGACTCTTTTGGTAGATACTTATGATACTTTACGCTCCGGTGTTCCCAATGCCATTAAAGTATTTACAGAATTAAGAGATAGTGGCAAAATGCCAGCCAAATACGGTATCCGTTTAGATAGCGGAGATCTTGCTTATCTATCAAAAAAGGCCAGAAAAATGCTTGATGCTGCTGGCTTTAAGGAAGCAACAATCACAGCCTCTAGTGACTTAGATGAATATTTAATCGATTCCTTAATCAGCCAAGATGCTAAAATAGATTCCTGGGGTGTTGGAACCAATTTAATTACCTCAAGAGATTGTCCTTCTTTTGGCGGTGTTTATAAATTAGCTGCCATTAAAAGAGACGGTGTCTTCCATCCAAAAATCAAATTGTCAGAAAATCAATTTAAGATTACCAATCCAGGAAATAAGAAGATTTATCGAATCTATGAAAAAGAGAGTGGAAAAGTAAAAGCAGATTTAATCACCTTGGTAGAAGAAGAATTCTCCAGCAAAAATCCTTTGTTACTATTTGATCCCCATGCAACCTGGAAAAAAACATATCTCGAACCGGACACTTATACCCTAAGAGAACTCCTGGTACCTATCTTTATATCCGGCGAATGTGTATATCAATCTCCATCGGTTATGGATATTAGAAATTACTGCGCTAAGGAACAGGAAACCCTTTGGGATGAAGCAAGACGTTTGGTAAATCCTCATAATGTATATGTAGACCTATCCAATAAATTATATCAAATGAAACAACAACTTCTGGACAGTTACACATCATATAAATACTAAATTATTTATACTAAAATTTCTATATTTATCCTTTCTATAAATCAACAAATTACTGTATTTTTAACTATAATATGTTATAATATACACGATAAGCAGATTAGCCCGATAAGAACAGAGCATTTTGCAAACTTGTTTGCAAAAATGCTCTGGTCTTATCGGGTAAGTGTAACGTGAACTTGGAAACTTGTTTCCAAGTTCCTAATCTGCTACTTTTATCTTAGACCAATAAAAACAGAGGATTTGAAATACTTGTTTGCAAAAATGCTCTGGTCTTATCGGGTAAGTGTAACGTGAACTTGGAAACTTGTTTCCAAGTTCCTAATCTGCAACTTATCTTAGTCCAATAAGAACAGAGGATTTGAAATACTTGTTTGCAAAAATGCTTTGGTCTTATCGGGTAAGTGTGTTTTTTTAAAAATGAACCGTGAGTAAAATCAAAAGATAATATAGAGGGAGGCTTGCGTATGAATTTTAAAAAATTAATCATTACCTCCTCAGTGATATCCGTAACGCTAATTAGTGGTTTAGTGATTTATTATACGGCTGCAGAAACGAATATTAAAAATATAAAAAACTATGATAAAGTTTCCGCCTCCATCGTAACACCCGGCTCCATCAATTTTCAGCCGGACATCACTCCAAAACCTACTCCGGTTATGGAAGAAATTTTAAATGAGGATAATACATATAAACCATCCGGTGAGGAATATGATATTAATAATGATTTAAATGAGGATGAGGAAATGGCTGAAGAACCAATCGTTACTGAACCGCCTTTTGTTCCTTCAACTAAATTAGATTTGGATCCTAAAAGTATCACTGTATTTGTGAATAAGGAATATGCCTTAGAGAAAAATTTCGTACCAGACGATTTGGTAATGCCAAAAATACTCTTTGATACTCCATATTATGAAGAAAGAAAATTAATGCGTAGTGAAGCAGCAAAAGCCTTAGAAGATCTTTTTAATGCTGCGGCTAAAGAAGGTTACATATTGTATGGAATATCAGGTTATCGTTCCTACGAGAGACAGAAAAAAATATTTCTCAATAATATCGTTACAAAAGGGAAAAATCATACCTTAAAATATTCTGCTGTGCCAGGTACCAGTGAACATCAGACTGGACTGGCAATCGATGTTTCAACAAAAGAACTTAAGTTTCGATTGATTACCAGATTTGCATCTACCAAAGAAGGGAAATGGCTGGCAGAAAATGCTCATAAATATGGCTACATCATACGATATCCTAAGGATAAAACCGAAATTACCGGATATGCTTATGAACCTTGGCATATTCGTTATGTAGGAAAAGGTCTAGCCAATTATTTGTACACCAACCAATTAACCTTAGATGAATATTATCAATATACCCCTAGTGAAGGTTTTGATTTTGAAAGTCTATATGCAGATCTCATCAACTATGTTCCACCAGTTGAAGAACTTCCTGAAGAGCCACTGGATGAATTGTTGGATGAAGAGGCCATCTTTGAAGAAGAGGAATTAGATGATATTGCTCTTGATGGTAATGATGAAGACATTTCCGAACAAGAATCTCAAGAAGAAACCGGAGAAGAAACAGAGGACAATAATCCGGATCAAGATTCCCAGGATACGGATCAAGCAGAAAATTCAGACACACCAGATGATTCTGATCCTTCTGATGACTCAGATCCAGAGGATAGTTCGGACCCTTCCGATAATATAGATCCTGAGGATA
>DUNZ01000056.1 GCA_012839085.1 Clostridiales bacterium | reverse complement strand
TCAAGCGGGGCTTATTAAAGTGCCTCTAATTCAAGAACTGTCATTCACAAACCTCTTAGAATACGGCAGATTGGCACTTTGGTAGAACTTATTCATTTTTAAGTTGCAATTTACGGAAACTCAAGTTGAATAGTGCAACAATCGGGTCATTTTTTGTGCAAAAATACTGTAAAATATCTTGACGTTTCTCTGGTTTCATAGTATTTTATTAGTAAGGTTAAATGAAAGGTTGATTAATTCATTGTATACTTAAACAAATAATATTGCCTGTAGGAGGTTGCTATGGTAAAATTGTATGTAAATCCAAACATAAAAATGGGACATATTAACAGTGAAATATATGGCCATTTTGCTGAACATTTGGGTAGATGTATCTACGAAGGAATTTATGTTGGGGAAGATTCTGAAATCCCTAATACCAATGGAATGAGAAATGATGTAGTAGCTGCGTTGAAAGAGATGAGAATTCCGGTTCTTAGATGGCCAGGTGGCTGTTTCGCAGATGAATATCATTGGAAAGATGGTATTGGACCAAAAGAAAATAGAAAAAGAATGGTTAATACTCATTGGGGTGGCGTAGTTGAGGACAATAGTTTTGGTACTCATGAGTTTTTTGAATTATGTCGCCAGTTAGAATGTAAAACTTACATCAATGGTAATGTAGGTAGTGGAACCGTTCAGGAAATGTCAGAATGGGTTGAATACATGACCTTTGATGGAGTATCTCCGATGGCTGAGCTTCGTGCGAAGAATGGTCATCCAGAACCTTGGAAAGTAGATTATTTTGGTGTTGGTAATGAAAACTGGGGCTGCGGTGGTAATATGACTCCAGAACAATATGCTTTAGAATATCGCAGATACCAGACTTATGTTCGCAACTATAATCCAGAACAACCAATTCTTAAAATCTGTGGTGGTGCAAATGTAGCGGACTATGAATGGACAAGAAAAGTTCTTGAAGTTACCCATTATCATTCCCTAAAAGAATTCCACGGCTTTATGGATGGTCTATCCCTTCATTATTATACACATCCAGAAGGTTGGGAAAAGAAGGGTAGTGCTACGGACTTTGATGAAAAGACATGGTACAAAACATTAAGTAAAACCTTGTTTATGGATACTTTAATTAAGAACCATGGCGCTATTATGGATGAGTTTGATCCAGATAAGAAGATCGGTATGATCATTGATGAGTGGGGAACTTGGTACACAGTCGAGCCAGGTACAAATCCAGGCTTCTTATACCAGCAAAACACTATGAGAGATGCCTTGGTTGCAGGAATTAATCTCAATATCTTTAATAAACATTGTGACCGTGTTAAAATGGCAAATATCGCTCAGATGGTAAATGTACTTCAAGCAGTAATCTTAACAGAAGGAGAAAAGATGCTACTTACTCCGACTTACCATGTATTTAATATGTACAAATACCATCAAGATGCAGAACTTCTTCATAGTAAGATCGATACTGAAATGATTGGTTTAGAAGAGGAGTATATGGTACCGAATCTTCATGAGTCAGTATCCATGTCTAAGGATGGCAAGGTTCATGTTACATTGAACAATCTTTCTTTAACAGATAGCTATGATATTGACGGTGTATTTGTTGAATCAGCAGTTAAGTCCGTAAAAGGAACTATTCTAACCAATGATATGAAGGCTTATAATACGTTTGAGAATCCAGACAATGTACGTCCTGAGGAATTCAAAGATTATAAGATAACAGACAAAGGAATTTCCCTAAAAATTCCTGCATGTAGCGTTTTACATCTTGAAATCGAGATGCTATAATTATAAGAGATATAGTAAAATGCAACAAAAATTCTTTTGGTTATTCTTATATTTTAAGTTAAAGTACCTTAAGATTAATTATTAAAATACAAGCGGATTAAGAAATTCTCTTGTTTTGAAAAATAGGAGCATTAGAACACGATACATGATGGTAGAAAATGAAGTTTATTTTCTATTGTCATGTATCAGTATGTAAAGATGACTCCAAAGAAAGGCTTGGTGCAATTTATGAAACATAAGTGTTTTGCCCGTCTTATGGCATTCACATTGGCAGGGGTATTAACCTTAGGTAGCACTGCAGTAAAAGCTTCCGAAATAAATCCCCCCGCCAAACAAACCACAGGCACTTCAACCACCATAACTGGTACATATGTAAACGAACGAATTCAAAATAGTTATTCGGCCATCAGAAGCGGCTATACTGCGCCTCGTTATACTGGTGATCCAATTGAGATCCGTATGGATCAGGCCATGGTGTCTGGAAGTGGGATTTTAACCAATGAAAATTATGGTTATAAAAATCAAGTGGTACAAATGACGATTGATGATAATGTAGTTTTATCCGTTGATGTACCTAAAACAGCACAATATGTCCTAAGGTTTGATTACTACTCATATGATGATTCTATTCTTCCTATTGAGTTATCCATGAAAATCAATGGTGCTTATCCCTTCTATGAAGCAAGAAGAGTATTATTGGAGACTACATGGATATCCGATGATGAAAAATCCTTTGACCGATATGGTAATGAGATAGTATCCTTACCCAATAAGCTAAAACAATGGGAAAGCAAATATTTTAAGGATGCCAGCTATTTTCATGCGGATCCACTGGTTTTAGAACTGGAAGAAGGAAAGAATGAAATCAGCCTTAGCGTTTCTGAAGGAAGTTTGTTGCTGGGAAATATGTATTTGGAAGCCATAAAGGATCTTCCAGAATACAAGGGTTCTCAAGCAGCTGTAGGCGATCAAATTATTACGATCCAAGCAGAAGAATTTACATATCGTAATGATTCTTCTATTCGATCTATTGCAGAATTTGAAGCAGATATTGATCCTTACAAAGTTACGGATACTTTATTAAACACCATTGATAAAGATTCCTTTAAAAATGCTGGACAAAAAGTTACATATGAATTTGAAGTTCCCGAATCTGGTTACTATTATTTGGCTACCAATTACCGTCAGAATGACAAGGCAGATTTCCCTGTCTTTATCGATATTGAAATCGACGGTCAGGTTCCAAATACAGAATTTAAGGCATACCCCTTTGATTACACTAACAATTTCAAAACCATTACCTTAAAAGATGACAACAAGGATAAGTTGAGTGTTTATCTAGAAAAAGGGGTACATAGTATTTCCTTTACCATTAATATGGAAGTAATCTGTCATGTTCTAGAATCCATTGGTAGAATCATGAGTGAAATCAATGATTTGTCATTGGAAATTACAAAAGTTGCTGGTACCAATAAAGATCGTTATCGTGACTTGCACATGACCAGATATATTCCGGATGTACAAGATAGACTATATGGTTGGGCTGATGAATTAGAAGCATTACATGATAGTGTTAAAATATATAGTCCGGATACCAATAAAATCGCAGCGTTTTCTTCTGCATTTATTGCTTCCAGCCAATTGCGTAGTCTTGCTGAAGAGCCAGATGAATTACCTTATCGAGTAGATGAGCTGTCAACCAGTGTTAACTCTACCAATAAACAGTTGGCTGATTTACTAGATATTTTAAGTAAAAACAGAATTGCTTTTGACAGAATTTATCTATATCAAGAAGAAGCACAATTACCTAAGAAGGCAAACTTTTTTAACAAGGTATATTTAAGTGTTAAGCGCTTTGTTGCCTCCTTCTTTGATCAAGCATATTCTACAAACTCTATAAATGAAGATCACCTTCAGGTTTGGGTAAATAGACCAAGACAGTATGTAGAAATTATGCAAAAGATGATCGATGATCAATTTACACCAGAGACTGGAATTGAAGTGGATTTATCCTTAATGTTTGATCCACAAAAATTAATCCTAGCCAATGCATCTGGTGATGCTCCGGACATTGCTACTGGTATTAACTATGCTTTACCTTTTGACTTGGCGATTCGTGGAGCATTACAGGATTTAACTGAATTTGAAGATTTTGAGGAAGTTGCTGATCGTTTCTCACCTGGTCTTCATATACCGACTACCATTGGTGATGGAGTATATTCCTTACCGGAAACCATGAACTTCTGGGTATTATTCTATCGAACCGATACCTTTGAGAAATTAGGTCTAAAAGTTCCTAATACCATGCAGGATGTTATTGACCTACTTCCTGAGCTTCAAATGAGAGGATTGAATTTCTTCTATCCTACAGCACAGATGATTGCTATGAGAAACTTCCATGGTACAACGCCTTTATTATTCCAAAATGGTGCGGATTTATATGATGTTAACACAGCGAAAACCACATTAAATACGGAAGAAGCTATCAAAGGTTTGACCATGCTGACAGAATTATTTACGATTTACAACTGTCCTGTGGACGTTCCAAGTTTCTATCAGCATTTTAGAAATGGAGATTTACCAATTGGTATTGGAGATATTTCTACCTATAACTTATTGGTAAATGCTGCGCCAGAGATTGCAAACTCCTGGAGTATTGCTTTAGTTCCTGGTGTGGAAAATGAAGAGGGAGAAATCTTAAGATACACTGCAGGTGGTATGGACAATATCCTTATGTTCAATTCTAACGAAGAGAGAGAAAGTGATGCTTGGGAGTTTATGAAGTGGTGGACTTCTGAGGAGGTTCAAACTGAATTTGGTCAGACTATGCAGATTTCCTATGGTTCTGAGTACCTATGGAATACAGCAAACATGGATGCTTTTGAAGCCTTACCATGGGATTCCCAAGATAAAAAGGTAATTATGGAACAATCTACATGGATCAAGGAATCTCCAAGAATTCTTGGTACTTATATGCTAGAACGTGAACTAAGTAACGCATTTAACGATATCGTAGTACAGGGTGAAACCTTACGTATCCGTATTGATAAGGCAATTAAGCTAATTGATCGTGAGACAGAGCGTAAGCTTGAGGAATTCGGATATTTAGATAATGGTGTCGTAATTAAAGAGTATGAAGTACCTACGATGGAAAAAGTATACGAAATCCTTGGCAAAGAAAATGGGGGTAAGTAAGATATGAGGAAAAAAACATCAATTAGTAGGCGAGACAATAACAGAAATGGTTATGTCTTTCTTGGCCCGTATTTCTTATTGTTTTTTATATTTATATTAATCCCTGTTGTAATTGCTATTGGATTATCCTTTACAAACTTTAATTCAATTCAATTTCCAGGATTTACAGGGTTCTTAAATTATATTAACTTAATTACCAAAGATGAGATTTTCATGCAAAAAGTATTACCCAATACGGTAACTTACGCGATCATCGTTGGTCCTGGAGGATATATCTTATCCTTTATATTAGCTTGGGCTTTATCCCAATTGCCCAAGTATTTACGATCAATTTTTGCATTGGTTTTATATTCACCAACCATGACTGGTGGAGTTGCTATGACCGTTCTTTGGAAGATTATGTTCAGTGGTGACCAGACCGGTTATATCAACAGCTGGTTAATGAGCCTTGGTGTAATTAATGAGCCGATTATTTGGTTGGTTAATACCGATTATCTCTTACCTATTGTTATTATCATCGGCTTATGGAGTAGTATAGGTGGAATTGGCTTCCTTGGTATGCTTGCTGGTATTCTTAATGCAGATGAAACCTTATACGAAGCGGCAGCCATTGATGGAGTAAAGAATCGTTTCCAAGAAATGATCTATATTACCATACCAAATATGAAACCTCAGATGCTATTTGCTGCGGTTATGTCCATCGTTGGTGCTTTCCAGGCTGGTATGATCAGTACACAGCTGACTGCCAATCCAACGCCGGGTTATGCAGCACAATTAATTGTAAACCATATTGAAGATTACGGTTTTATCCGATATGAGATGGGATATGCAGCGGCAGTTTCCGTTGTTTTATTGGGTATCATCTATATCTTTTCAACAATATCAAAGAAATTATTTACAGAAGATTAGAAAGGAGGACCTGTTATGGCTTATAAAGGTAATCGAATTAATCCCCGTAAGTTTGAAAAGGGGCAACTAAAAATAATCATAGCTATTTTACCACTCATTTTATTCATGGGGCTTCCGATCATCTTCATAATATCCCATGCGTTTAAACCAATGGAGGAATTGTTTGCATTCCCACCAAAGTTTTTTGTATCTAAGCCAACCTTGGATAACTTCAGTAAATTATTTAAGGCATCAAGAATGGCTGGTATTCCAATGAGCCGTTATGCTTTCAACAGCATACTAGTAACGGTAGTTGTAGTACTTGCTTCCATTCTATTATCCACAGGAGCTGGTTTTGCATTATCAAAGCTTAGATTTAAAGGTAAAAAATTGCTCATGGATATTAACCAAGCTGCATTGATGTTCGTTGCTGTAGCGGTTATGATTCCAAGATACTTAACCATTAATTTCTTAGGTATTACCAATACATATTGGGCACATATTTTACCTTGGCTTGCGACACCGGTAGCCTTATTCCTTGTAAAGCAGTTTATTGACCAGGTACCAGATTCATTATTAGAGGCTGCTTATATTGATGGAGCAGGAGACTATAAAGTTTATTTTAAAATTGTTCTTCCTATGATTAAGCCGGCTATTGCTACAGCTGCAATATTGGTATTCCAGCAGGTTTGGGTAGATCTAAGTACATCAAATTACTATATCAATGATGAAGGATTAAAAACCTTAGCCTTTTATATGAATACCTTAGCAAATGCGAATAATACTGTAGCAGGTCAGGGTATGGCGGCAGCGGCTTCTCTGATTATGTTTGTACCTAACTTTATCCTGTTCATATTACTTCAGAATAGTATTATGAACACTATGGCACATTCAGGTATTAAATAATCGTAGGGAGGAGAAGAAAAATGAAACAAATTTCAAGGTTAGTATCAACCTTAATCTTGGCATGCATGATGATCAGTGCAGTACTCGTCCCAACGACTGCGTATGCTGAAGTTCCGTATAAAACCTATACCCATGATGCAGCGAGTGGAAATTATAATGTTATAGAAACCCAAGCTGCCTATGTACCTCACTCTGCGATTACTAAAGTTGGTGAAGTTTCTTTTTCCGGAGCAAGAGATATGATGATAACCGAGGATGGTTTAATCTATATCGCTGATACTGGTAACAAAAGAATCCTTGTATCCGATTTAAAAGGTAATTATGTAAGAGAGTTTGGTCAAGGGGTATTAGTTACCCCCTGTGGTGTATTTGTAACTGAGGAAAATATCGTATATGTAGCTGATCGTGATGCCAAAAAGATCTTTGTATTTGATCCAGAAGGCAATGTAATCAACGAATATGGAAAACCAAATCATCCCCTTTATGGTGATGAAGTGGATTTTCTACCTTTAAAAATAGTTGTTAACCATGCTGGAAATATGTTTGTAATTTGTGAATCCAATACCAATGGTATTGTGCAGATCAGTCCAACAGAAGGTGGCACATTCTTAGGGTATTATGGAACAAACCCTACTAGCATTTCTTTGGTTGACATTATAATACGTATGTTTATGACCGACGCTCAAAGAGCGAAAATGATCATGAACAGACCACCTACTCCGGATAATCTAGCTATCGATGATAAAGGCTTGATTTATACCGTTACTAGGGGACAGGGATTAGAAACCCTAAGAAGATTAAATATCGCTGGTAAAAATGTTATGGAAGCAGATAACTATGATCAGACTCCAGCAGCTGTTATCCCAGGAAATTATGAAAACGTATACATGGTATCGAATCAGGGTTATGTATATGAGTTTAACAACGAAGGTAATATGTTGTTTGTATTTGGTGGTAGGGATGACGGTAGACAAAGAATTGGTTTATGTAAGAGGGTAGAAGCAATAGGTGTGGACCAGAATGACATGGTTTATCTACTGGATTCGGATATGAACCAGATCCATATCTTTAAACCAACAGAATTCACAGATTTATTACATGAAGCCTTATATCTCTATTCCAAGGGACGTTATACAGAAAGTAAAGCTCCATTGGAACAGATTCTTGAGATGAATAGTTTATTCGGATATGCCAACAAGGCCATGGGCTTGGCATATTTGCAGGAAGAAAATTATGATATGGCCTTGCATTATTCTAAGCTAGCATCGGATCGTGAGACTTATTCCGATGCCTACTGGGAAATCAGAAACGAATGGCTAAGAAATAATTTAATCCCTGCAGTGGGACTTATCATATTAATCTACATTATCATAAAGGTACTAAAATATTTCCATAAGAAAAAAGGTATCTTTGATAAAGTAAATGAAGTACGTTATACCATAGGATCAACCACATTAATGTTACGGTTAAAATATTCCTTATACTTTATGAAGCATCCGATTGATGGTTGTTATGGAGTACGATGGGAAGGAAAAGCATCCTATTTAAGTGCAAATATTTTATTAGGAATCTTTATACTTTTTAATATTATTAATAAATATTTTACTAGTTTCCTCTTTAAGACTGTGAGAGAAGGAAGATATAACTTAACATCGGATATTGGATACATCCTATTGGTATTTATCATTTTAACTGGTTGTAACTATCTGGTATGTACAATTAACGATGGTGAAGGTTCCTTTAAACAGATTTATACTGGATTTGTTTATTGCTTAACACCTTACATTGTTTTACAACCATTTGTCTTCATCTTAAGTCGTGTTGTAACTTTGAATGAACGTTTCTTGGTAACTTTCTCAGAAAACTTTATATTTGCTTGGATAGTTATCTTGGTTTTCATAACAATCAAAGAAATAAACAATATAACGGTGAAAGAAACCTTTAAAATTATTGGCTTAACATTCTTTACAGCCTTAATTTTCATGCTTTTAGTATTTATCCTTTATGTACTATGGCAACAAGTATATGACTTTATTTCAGCAATCGGCGGAGAGGTGGTGTATCGACTTGGCTTCTAAAAGAAATATATCCATTAGAAAAATTGTTGTATCTACATTAATCGTCGTGTTTTTTGTAGTTGTGTTGATCGCCATATCTACCGTTCCTAAAACTTCTGATCAAACTGGATTTGAAGGAAATAGGAAACCTCAAGGGTTGGATCAGTCATCATTACCAAAATCAAATGTAGACCAATATAACAATAAATTAGTAGCAGAAAATGATCATTATGAGATGTATTTAACTGGAGCTAATCTTTCCGTTACAATTAAAGATAAGAGAACCGGTGCTACTTTAGTATCTACAGTTCAAGATGATGACGGAAAAACAAATAAACAGTGGTTAGGTTTTATTCAATCTGGCATAGTTTTAAATGTGATTGACGGATATAATGAAGCAGTTCAAGCAGATTTAATAAATAATAACAATTTAATTGAAATTGCTGAGATTGAAAATGGATTTCAAGCAGATATAGCATTCCCTGATTTAGGATTTGCTTTTCTTGTGAAAGCATATTTGGATGGGGATGCAATGGTTGTTGAAATTCCAGATGAATCCATTCAAGAAACAATTGATAAATTCCGTATCGGTGCCATTAATGTATTTCCTATGATGGGTAATAGTTATCTGGGTGAAAACACTGGATATATGTTTATTCCCGATGGTAACGGAGCCTTAATCTACATAAATGATAAAGAAGGAAGATTAACTGGCGGTTATTCTCAGATGATTTATGGGGATGATATTGGTTTTAAGGATCAGTCTACCCAGTCCCTATTATGGGATAATTATCAGACCGTGAATGATGCTGAAAACATAATGGCTCCAGTATTTGGCTTGGTTCATACGGATGATGAGATCGGTTTCTTAGGTATCATTGAAAGTGGTGCTGAAAGAGCAAGTATCGAAGCATATCCCAATGGGGTTAAGATCGATTATAACCGTATCTATCCAAAATTTATCTTAAGAAAAGTATTTAAACAGCCAACCAGTAAAGGTAATACTGGTGTAGTTGATGATTTGGAAGAAAACAGAACTCACTATGATATCAAAGTAAGATATAATTTCGTTAGTGGTGATGAAGCAGATTATACGGGCTTGGCCATCAAATTCCGTGATTATTTGCTTAATGTCCTTGAATTACAAATTCAGGAGTATGATTATAATACCAGAGTGGATTTTCTTGGAACGGAGCGTGAAGAATGGTTGCTCTTTACAAAGAGTGTCACTATGACAACCATTGATAATATCCGTGAAATTTATGATGAATTAGAGGAGGAAGGAGTTAAAGATATCTTGTCCATCTATAAAGGATGGCAAAAGGGTGGTCTTTATAAGGTTCCTGTAACCGCTTATAAAGCGGATGGTAATATTGGAGGAACCAGAGAACTGACTTCTTTAATCAAAGACATTAATGAATCCGGTAGAAAACTATATCTTTATCAAGATGTATTAAGAATTAATCCAGGAGAATTTAATACAACCTTTAATATTGTAAAACGAATTGACAAACGTCTTTTTGAAGAACCAACATATATGGATGTATATGAAGATATGTTGTATTTAATTCCCAAACGTACTGGTTATTATCTAAATAAAATCCAAAGAGATTATAAGAAAAAAGGAATCTCTGATATAGCATTGGCTGGTATCACGAATAAGATATTTACTTATACCTACAGTGGCTCAGAATATTCCAGAGTTGATACAAAAGAAGCATATGAAGATATCTTATCTCAACTAGATACTGATTTTAACTTAGTACTAGAACAACCTTTTGCTTATCTTTGGAAATATACCGATGCCTTTTTAGATATGCCAGTTGGAACTTCACAATATAATTTTGTGGATGAAGAAGTACCATTTTTAACGATGGCTTTAAAAGGAATTATGCCCTTATATTCTGAATACATGAACTTTGAGGCAAATAAAGAGGAGTTCTTCCTGAAGCTAATTGAAACAGGGGTTTACCCATCCTTTTTAATAACTTGGGAGGATTCTTCCAACCTAATTTATACCAATTCAGCAGATATTTATAGTTCAAAATATAGTATCTATAAGCACAATATTGTTGAATATACCAAGGCGATTCAAGAAGTAAACGATGCTGTTAAAGATTCCTTTATTATCAGACATGATCGTTTGGATTCAGGGGTAACCGTGGTAAGGTATGATAATGGAGTTAACGTTTATGTAAATTACAGTGATGAGGTGCAATCCGTAGATGGTTATACGATTGAGCCTATGTCATATAAGGTAGGTGAGGCAAGATGAGTAAGAAACCAAAAGTTAAGAAAGTAAAGCTTGGAAAGTTAGCAAAAAAAGAAGCACGTTTTGGTTATGTGTTTATAGCCCCCTGGCTTATTGGCATATGCATGTTTCTAATCATACCTTTGGTGCAATCTTTCCAGTTTGCATTAGCAGATATTCGAATGACACCCTTTGGTAGATTGATTACCTTTGTAGGTCATGAAAACTTTACACAGATTTGGCTGGAGGATGCGCAATTTCCAGTAATGCTGGTTGCCTATTTCCTTGAGACCTTATTATCGGTTCCAGTCATTGTAGTATTTGCATTGATCATTGCTATGCTTTTAAATGGAAAAATCAAAGCGAAGGGAATGTTTCGTTTGATCTTTTTCCTCCCGGTAATTATTGTTAGTGGTCCTGTTATGCTTATGTTAACAGGACAGGGTGCAGCTACAATTAATTCTATGAATACCCAAGTTATTTATACCACCTTAGATCGATTTTTACCTGGGTCTTTAGCAAATGCAATTACAGATGTATTTAGTAATATTATTATGATATTATGGTACTCTGGTGTTCAGATTTTGATTTTCTTATCCGCGTTACAAAAAATTGATAGTTCTCTCTACGAAGCCGCTCAGATTGACGGTGGCTCCGGTTGGGAATGCTTTTGGAAGATAACTTTACCGACTATTAAACCAATGATTCTTTTGAATGCAGTTTATACGGTAATCTTCTTATCCAATAACGAAAACAATGGAATTATAAACATTATCCAGAGCGCTATGTTTGCAGGTAATAAGGGATATGGTTATGCTTCAGCCATGGCTTGGATGTATTCCTTGGCAGAAACCTTAATCATTGGTATCATTTCCTTAATTCTATTAACTAGAAAAGATGCTTATGAAAAACAAGTGAAAAAAGTGAAAAAGGAAATGAGAAAGCAAAAACGTGCACTAAGAAGAGCTAGAAGGAGGGGAAAGAGAAATGGAGCGAAAATTGACAAACAGCTCAAACAAGTTGCTAGAGCTAAAAAGTAAATTTAATAAAGATAAAGTTAAAAAAGTCTTGAAAGGCTCCAGAGAAAAGGACGGATTAATTAAACAGATTATTGTATACGCATTATTAATCTGTATTGGTTTCGTTTATTTATATCCCATCCTTTATATGATCAGTAATAGTCTAATGAATTTGGAAGACTTGTTAGATACTTCAATTAACTGGATTCCTAGTAAATTATACTTGGATAACTATAAAAAAGCTGCTTTAAATATGAATTATATCGGCACATTTTTCCAAAGTATTATAGTAGCTGGGGTACCTACCATATTGAATGTAGTAGTATGTTCCTTTGTAGGCTATGGATTTGCTAGATTTGAATTTAGAGGGAAGAAGATATTAATGGCCTTATTAATATTCTCTTATATTATTCCTCCACAAATCACCATGATGCCTACCTATGTACTATATGCTGATTTAAAATTAATTGGAACCCTATGGTCTTTTGTACTTCCGGCACTGTTTGGCCAAGGGCTGAATGCACCGATTTTCATCTTGATATTTTATCAATTTTTCAAACAAGTACCGAAGGTACTGATTGAGGCGGCACAAATTGATGGAGCGGGATTCTTTCGTTCATTCTTCAGAATCTCCATTCCTTCCGCAGTGCCTGCAATCATAACAGTTTTCTTGTTCTCACTGGTATGGTATTGGAATGAATCCTATTTAACTCAATTATACGTTAACGGAGTATTCTCCAATGGTAATTGGACAACGTTGATTGTTGAATTAAAGAAATTTGATATGACCTATAATCCACAGATGGCAATGGTAGTGGATGGTGCTAGCTCGAATAATAATGAATCCATTCGAATGGCAGCCACCATGTTAAGTATTCTTCCAGTACTTGCTATGTACTTCGTATTACAAAGATACTTTGTGGAAAGTATTGATCGTACGGGTATTACAGGTGAATAATCATTTTATTGCAGTAGTTTAACTACTGCAGTAAATTGACTATTATAAAGAAAAACAAAGAAAATAAAAAGAGGAGGGCTACAAAGATGAAAAGACTAATAGGATTGCTGTTAGTACTTACCATGTTAGTAGGCGCTTTATCCGGATGTGTTTTCGGAGATAAGGATAACGCAAGCAAGGATAATGGCGGCTCAAACACAACTCCCACAACTGCGGGAAGTAACAACGACGCACCCGATAATCAGGGTGACAATGGAACTAATGACCCAACAGATTCTGAACCGGCAGGTTTACCGCCGATGACTACAGAACCAATCACATTAAAGTACATGAACTTTGACAGTGAGGTTCTTACTCAGAAACTAGCTGAAAAGTTTGAGGAAATGTATCCAAACATCAATGTAGAAGTGGAATACATTAATGTTGCTGACTTCGGTACTACATTATTAAACCTTATCAATACCGGTGAGGTTCCGGATTGCTTCATGTTCTCTGACTCAGACTTTGCTTTATCCAATTATCTTCTTTTAGATTTTACAGAATATTGGGAAGCAGATCCAGAAAATCAGAATCTATTACCTACCATCAATGAGTTAAAGATTGGTTACTATGATACTGATAAAAAATGGGCTACACCAATCAAATTCTTCCCTGGTATCGTTTATATTGACAGAACTGTATTAGAAACCTTGAATATACCGATGCCATCCGTAGATTGGACTTGGGGTGAAATGATTCAATTAATCAAGGATGCTACTGATCATACTCAGACTCCTGCATACTATGGTCTTGGAGCTTACAACAGATTAGACAGCTTATATGGTATTGCTGCATCCCAGAGTATCAAGGGTGAGTTTGGTTGGGATGGTACTGGCTTTGACCTAAGTGTATGGGCTGTTGGTGAGCAGGAATTTGCAGATCTTAAGTTAAATGGCTATGTTGCTCCAGATAGAGAAACTCAGAAAATGGAAAACTGGTTAGGTGACTGGGAAGGCTGGGCAGGTGCCAGCGGACGTGTTGCTGTTATGACCGAAGCATACTGGACCTATATGAACATCTGGGATACTCCAGAATATAAGGAAGAAATGAATATTAACTTTGTTCCTTATCCAATTCCTTCTGTAGAAAAAGTAGATGGTGTTGCTAATACCATCGCTACTTTAGATATGGGTGGTATTTCTGCAGCTACAAAGTATCCGAGAGAAGCTTATGAATTATTAAAATTCATGGGTTGGGGTGTAGATGGTTGGAAAGCTAAGATGGAAATCTTTAAAGATGAATCCATTACTAACTCTTCCGGTCAACCTCTAAAGAGAGATTCTATGCCTGCTCCAATTACTCTAGATGAAGAAGTTTGGGCTGAGTACAGATCCTTATATCCTACAGATGAATTAGATGGCCCTTACTGGGATAGATACTTTGAAAATTGTATCAGACCAGTTCCATTTGGTTGGATGTCAATTGCAGGATACTGGACATTCTGTGATGAGTACTTCAACAATCTAAATATTCATAACTTAGTAGATTCCGGTCAAAATAAAGCTGCTGACTTTGCTGCAGAAGCAACAGAAAAAGCAAATCAGTATCATAAGGAAGCTATGAAGAAATACTTCAATATTGATTGGGAACCAACTAAAAAATATAATTAATTGAAAATTTTATAAGTTAAATTAATTCAGATGGATGGATCCGATATTTTAATATTGCCTTTTGGTTTACATTAGATATCGGATCCATTCTTTAAAGTAAATTTTACTTATGGTCTTTGTTATAAAACTTATAAATTAGTATCCAATATATTAATAGATACTTCATATTTATATGGATATAATAATATTGTGATATTAAGGAATTAAAAAATACAGATGTTAGAAAAGAAAGTGAAGCGAGCAGAGGAGGACATTATGAACGAGATGCGAACAAAATACAATAAACCATTTATAGAACAAAGAGCCGATCCATATGTATATCGACATACTGATGGGACCTATTATTTTACTGCATCTGTACCTACCTATGATAGGATTATTTTAAGAAAGTCTGATACTTTAAAAGGTTTGGCAGATGCAGAAGAAGTTACCATATGGGAAAAGCACGAGAAGGGAATCATGAGTTGCCATATCTGGGCACCTGAAATTCATTATCTTGATGGTAAATGGTATATCTATTATGCTGCTGGTGATATTGATGATATTTGGGCAATTCGTCCATATGTCCTAGAATGCAGCGATTCAGATCCTATTAAGGGAACATGGGTAGAAAAAGGGAAAATGCAAAGAGCAGATGAAGATCAATTTTCTTTTGAAGAATTCTCTTTAGATGCAACCGTATTTGAGAACAAGGGAAAACATTATTTCGTATGGGCAGAAAAAGTAGGCGTAGGAAAAATGGTTTCAAACTTATATATTGCAGAGATGGAATCCCCTACGAAACTTAAGACGGTACAAGTTCTATTAACGACTCCGGATTATGATTGGGAGAGAGTAGATTTTTGGGTTAATGAAGGACCTGCTGTAATTAAAAAGAACGGTAAGATATTCTTAACCTATTCTGCCAGTGCAACCGGTGCATGTTACTGTATGGGAATGTTGACCGTGGATGAGGATGCAGATTTATTGGATCCAAAAGTTTGGAAAAAAGAGCGTTATCCTGTTCTAAAAACCGATTATGAAAAAGGAATTTATGGACCTGGCCATAATAGTTTTACTGTATCTGAAGATGGTAAAGATATCATGGTATATCATGCAAGACCATATGAAAAAATTGTAGGAGATCCTCTATATGATCCCAACCGTCATGCTATGTTGATGGAAATCGAATGGAATGAGGATGGTACTCCTAGATTTGAATTTAAGGAAAATGAATAGATAACTTCATGATCCCATCGTAATTACTTACCCATTTATATTAGATAATAATGAAAGAATCATTATTTAGATAATACTGCCGGTTAGTATACATATTATAATTTATAAAAAATAATATGTTTTCATAGGACCGTCTAGTAATAAAATTACATTAATTTTGGGCTTATTAGGTCATTTGCTAGAATTATTGTATAAAAAATGTGAAATATATCTTGACGTTTTGGTGAATTAGTAGTATCTTTATATTAGTTAATCTATTTATTTAATAATTAATAACTTAGTTAACTAAAAGAACAAAGTTATACTTTATTCATTCAATAATAAGCATGAAAATGCTTTTTAAAAATAATTAAGGAGGCAAGAAGATGAAAATTAAAAAGTTTACTGTAGCAGCATTAGCATTAACTATGGCTCTATCTGCTACAACCGCTTTCGCAGCAACTCCAGTTTATGAGTACAGCTTTGATGGTACTTTAGGTGGAGCACAAGTAGCAACAAGAGAAGGAGACGTTGATGGATTACCTGTAACTCCAAACGTTCCTCAACCAAATGCCAACATCACTGCACAGTTTGCTGAAGGTGTGAACGGCCAGGCATTATTCCTAGACAGTACATATGGTGTAATCCTTGATGCAAAAGCTGTTGGTGACACCTATTCAGTAGCATTCTGGATTAATCCAGACAGATTCTCTAACTTTGGTCCTTTGGTTCAAATTGGTCAGGACTTATTAGAAGAAGAAGGCAGATGCTCTTGGTTAAACCTTACTAAGACGGACTGGGTTGGCGATATGGCACCCGTTGTTTGGTCCAGAAGCCAGAAAGCTTCTTTAGAGCTTGGTGATGATCCTGGCGTTGTATGGCCTTGGTATCAGACAGCTCATTTTGCAGCAGCTGATAATCCTTTAGTATTAGAAAGAAAAGCTTGGACTCATGTTGCTATTACTGTTGATGGAAACACAGTTGGTGTAGATGCTAATGGAGAAGAAATTCCTGGTACTCATAAGAGTAAACTTTACATCAATGGTGAATTATTAGGTGAAGGTGCTGTAGCAAAATATACCTTTACTGATGATTCTAAGATTTATCTTGGAATTAACTGCTGGGATCAGTTAATGAAAGGCTATTTCGATGATTTCAAAGTATACGATGTAGTTCTTACTGCTGAAGATGTTAAAGTAGCTATGAACGAGCCTGCTGGTGGCGCTGTTGAAGAAGTTAAGGAAGAAGCTCCTGCTCCTGCTGAAACAAGCACTCCTAAGACTGGTGTTGTTTCCTTAGGTTTAGCATTTGGTTTAAGCGCAGCTGCTCTTGGTGCTGGTGCAGTAGTTCTTAAGAAAAAAGAAGAAAGATAATTAACTTATCTTTATGCTAAAAGGGTAACCTAATTGGTTACCCTTTTTTAATCCAATCTTTCATCTACTATCAAAGATTTATATTATATAAGACTACTTAGTAAATAGCCTCTTGATAAAATGTAAAAATCGATCTGATATACTGCAAGATTAGAAGGTGATGCAGCTTAATATCTCATTGGTATTAAGTCGATATAATCCTGAAGAGGAGCATCTCTTAATAGGCATTCAATAATTTCTTTGCCCAGAGGATCCAAATCAGGAGTATTAAATTTCGCTGCTTCCTTCTTAAAGAAATCCATTAAGATTTTAGCCCCTGCGTCATAACCCTCAATTCCTACTTCTTGCTGTCTTTCTGGCTGAAGGAAGGCTTTTCTAATGTATTGCCCCTCCACTTTCAAAGAATCAAGTACATAACCTAAGATATTGCAACGAGCTTCCATTAAATGCTCTTGTTTAAATTTAGCACTACCACGTCTTGCAATATATTCACGAACAACCCATTGAGGATTAAATCCGACCTTATAAGCACCAATATGTTGGTTGGGTATTAATAAATACCTTGTACTAGAGGATTGAACAAATTGATCCAACAATAGATTGGCCTGTTTTACCATTTTACCTGTAGCAAAAGGCCAATAGGATCCGACTCCTTCACTGGTCATTCCGGCACTGCCTATAATACTTGGATTATTATAACCTCTGGGAGCCACTAATCTCCATAGCCAGGCAATGGCGGGGGGTAGAATGTGTAAGAGTCCTAAGATTCCATAGGAGGGATTCTCTTTGGTACAAGGTGGTGTTCGAACACCAAAGCTTCTTACATCTACTTCAACAGGCTCCTCTACGATATCGGGAACCATATATCTTGGAAGAATGGCTCTTGGGTTAGGACAGGGAGTTCCATCGGAATCTAGGGTATGCTCCCAAACAAGGCAGGTAGACATTGGTATCCCATCGATATTTAAGAATAATAAAGGTTCTTTTGGCTGGGTAAATATTTTTTCATACATAGGTGAAGTACCATAGTTCTTAATATGATCCAACCTGAGGAACCAACCACTTTCAGCATCCTGTACGACAAGTTTTTTACTATCGTTTTGCATTTTTGTATGACAAAGTGCCATATCATCGGTTACAGGACGTAATTCACAAGATTCAGAAACATCCAAGTAATATTTCTCACCAGTAATGGTATTCTCTGCTAATCGAAGTCTTCCATCCATTTCCTTATGGGCTGGTTCTATCATCTCACTCTTACCACCACCGGAAGCACCTTCATGCATAATAACAATTTCATTGTCATAAGGGGTAACCACTTTTACTGTAGAAGCGTGAGCCGTAACCCATCCTTCTTTTTCTCCAATATTCAATAAGACTCCATAGATTCCCTTTTTTGCGCTAGGACCAGGATATAAATTATAGGAGTAAACTTCATGGACTTCTTCTAGCCGGTTATGGACTACAATTTGCTTTCCGTCAAAATGGGTATGACGAAAAGGTGGTGCCAGATAAACAATGGTTATGGGTTTAAAATCATCGGATACCTCATCCATACTTAAAAATCCTTGTAAATCAGCCAAAGCACTGGCAAAAAAAGCTGCATTTGATGGTGCAATTAAAAGAGCGTCATAACCGTATTTCTTTCCTCCAGCCTTGAAAGGTAATAAAATAAGATCTTGATTTTTTAACCAATCCAAGGTTTCTTCCCTAAGGGGGGCAAAATCTTTCCCATAAAGATCTTTATATCTAGGCTTATCCGTATCCTGATCATCACCAATCACTAGGCTGTCTGGGTCACGACGTCGCATATAATCTTCTACATAGTTTACAACAGCACCATTTTTACATCGAGTTACATTGGCTTCTAGTATAAATCCCTTTCCAGCTACTTCATATCCTACGTCAAAACTAGTACTATTATCACTACCAAAGGACAAGTTCAGAAGTTCCTCTCGGGATTGTGGGATTATAATTTTTTTATCATTAGACAAGAGATTTTTAAGTTCCTCTGATAAATTAAGTTTCTTAAGATGTTCTTTCATAGTCGCTCCTTCTGATTGTATATTTCTTTTAGTCTTATTTTCGGTGTATCTTTTACTAAATATGCATTCTCATAAATCCTACGAAAGTCGTAAAACCTACTAAAGTCATAATACTTGCTAAAGTCGTAAAACTTACTAAAGTCGTGATACTTGCTAAAGTCGTAATACTTACTAAACTCATGAAACTTGCGAAACGCATGAAACTTGCGAAACGCATGAATCTTACGAAATCTCTGTTTGTAGTTTAGAATCCTTTTCTAATATTTCATTCAGCATATTTGTTTTCATTGTTTCAAGTTTATTTTGAAGTTCCTTATCATAAACGGCAAGGATTTGAATCGCCAAAATAGCTGCATTTTCAGCGCCATCGATTGCTACCGTTGCCACCGGAACACCCTTTGGCATCTGAACCGTAGATAATAATGCATCTAAACCATCTAAGGTAGAAGATTTAATCGGTAGCCCAATCACCGGTAGGGTTGTATGGGCTGCTATAATTCCAGCCAGATGGGCTGCCTTTCCAGCTGCACAAATGATTACTCCAAATCCATTTTCAATAGCATTGGTTGAAAAATCACATGCCTGCTTTGGGGTTCTGTGAGCACTTATAACATGAACTTCCACTGATAGACCAAAATCTTTTAACGTTTGTATGGCTCCTTTGACCACAGGAAGATCACTATCACTTCCCATCAAAATAGCAACTTTCTTACTCATAAATAATTACCTCCTTGAATTATCTGCCAAAACAACTTATCAATTTAAGCATATTGCTGACATATAATATAATCATAAATGATATAAAAAATCCGATATCATAGATTAATCTAAGGCATCTTTAGATATCGGTTTATGTAGAAGTGTTAATAATATAGCTTATTTCCCTGTTAATGTCAATCATAATAAAAAAAATTTCATTTTCCTATTGACAGGAAATATTGTCCATTGTTATAATGCCTTTAATATTTTAAACCGTTGAACAAGAGAAGTAGAAATAATTCCTTGTATACAGAGAGTCGCAGCTGGTGAAAAGCGATTACAAAGATTATTTTGAATGGACTTGTGAGGGAAGCCTGAAATCTTAGGAGAGTAGGCGCTTACGGGAACCCTGTCCGTTATCAGTAGGGTGCATATGATGGTATGCAAAAGGAGTGGTTGTATTTTGATACAACAATTAGGGTGGTACCGCAGAAGTGAAAGCTTTTGTCCCTTGGAGGACAGAAGCTTTTTTTATATGCAAAAACACTGATGATTTAAAGTGTTAAAGTGATAGTGTCTTACAAGGGATAGAGTAATTTACAAGAGTAAGGGATTTACAATCACAAGCAGATTAATATTTTAATTTTGAATTGAAAGGAGAGATAGTATGATTCGACCAAAGTTAACTGATCTAGAAAGCTTTGCAAAAGAGTATAAGCTGGTACCAATTTGTAAGGAAATCTATGCAGACATTATTACTCCCATAACCCTGCTTCGAAAATTATCGAGGATAAGCCAACAATACTTTCTACTGGAAAGTGTAGAGGGTGGTGAAAAATGGGGAAGATATTCTTTCCTTGGTTTTGATCCTAGCTTACAGGTAAGCTGTAAAAAGGGGGTTTTAACCATTAAGGAAGGAGAAAAGCAGCATGAAATACATCTTGAAGAACAGGGAGATCCCTTTGAAATATTAAGAGATATCCTGGCTGATTACAAATCTCCAAAGATGCAAGAGCTTCCACCATTTACAGGAGGCTTTGTAGGATATTTTTCTTATGAAATGATTGGGCATACAGAAAGAAAACTAAAGATAAAAAATAGTGATTATAAGGATTTTGATCTCATGCTTTTTGATAAAGTAATCGCTTACGACCACTTAAAACAAAAAATCAGTATCATTGTAAATGTCAAGACAGACCAGTTAAGTTTGAATTACGATACTGCCTTAAATGAGATTGAAAAGATTGAAAAAATAATTTATGAACCTCTTGATTTAATCGAAGTCCAAGCAAAAAACAAGGTTCAATTCTCTTCTAATATTAGCAAAGAGGATTATTGTCAGATGGTGGAGCGAACTAAGGAATTTATCGTAAGGGGAGATATCTATCAAGCAGTGATATCCCGGTGCTTTACGTCCCCTTATCAGGGGAGTTTGATAAATGCTTACCGTGTGTTAAGAACCTCAAATCCTTCTCCTTACATGGTTTTTCTACAGAATGGAGAAATCGAAATCATGGCTTCCTCTCCGGAGACATTAGTTCGAATTAAGGATGGAAAAGTAGTAACTTTTCCTATCGCTGGTTCCAGACCAAGGGGAAAGGATACCAATGAAGATTTGCTACTAGAGACCCAGTTGATGCAGGATGATAAAGAACTGGCGGAACATAATATGCTGGTTGATTTAGCAAGAAATGATATCGGTAGGGTAGCCAAGTTGAATACGGTCAAGCTTACCCGCTATAAGGAGATACAAAAGTTTTCAAAAATCATGCACATCACTTCTGAGGTAGAAGGAGATCTAAGGGAAGATCAGGATGCCTTCCATGCCTTAAAGGCGATTTTACCGGCTGGAACTCTTTCTGGTGCCCCAAAGATACGGGCTTGTGAGATTATTGATGAGCTAGAGCATGAAGCAAGAGGAATCTACGGAGGTGCCATAGGTTATATTGATTTTACAGGAAATATGGATACCTGTATCGCCATCCGAATGGCAGTGAAGAAAGATGATAGGGTTTCTGTGCAAGTGGGAGCAGGAATTGTGGCGGATAGTATTCCAGAGAAGGAGTACGAGGAAACTCAAAATAAAGCAAAGGCAGTGATTGAAGCAATCGAAAAAGAAAGTGAGGTGGAAGAGTATGGTAGTAATTATTGATAATTATGATAGTTTTACTTATAATCTGGTTCATTTGGTTGGAGCTTATAGAGATGATATCAAAGTTGTAAGGAACGACGAAATCACCTTAGAAGAATTAGAAGGCCTAGAGCCGACCCATATCATAATATCCCCTGGGCCTGGCTATCCCAAAGATGCAGGGATATGCAAGGAATTAGTGCAAGCGATGAAGAAAAAGGTTCCTATTCTAGGAATATGTTTAGGCCATCAAGGAATTTGTGAAGAATTTGGTGCTAGGATAATTCCTGCTGAAAAACCTATACACGGAAAGAATGGCAATATTCATATTGCCAATGGAAGTAGAATCTTCTACGGGCTTCCTCCCATGATTATGGCTGGCATATACCATTCTCTTATCGTTGACCGAGATACACTCACCGATGATTTACTCATTATAGCGGAAGATGATGAAGGTCTTGTTATGGCGGTTAAACACAGACAATATGAGATCTACGGACTTGCCTTTCATCCAGAATCTATTTTAACTCCCCAAGGAGATAAGATTATTGAAAATTTTTTAAAGATTGGAGGGGTTCCGATTGATACAGGAAGCAATTTATAGCTTAATCAATAAGGAAAATTTAAGCCTTTCTACAGCGAAAACTGTAATGAATGAAATTATGTCTGGTATGGCAACCAATGCACAAATCGCTAGTTTCATCACAGCCTTAAGAATGAAAGGGGAAACAATTGAAGAAATTACCGCCTGTGCTATGGTCATGAGAGACTACGGTTTAAAGTTAAAGCATGAAGGTGATGTTCTTGACATTGTGGGGACAGGGGGTGATGAAGCCAATACCTTTAATATTTCAACCATATCTTCCTTCATCATATCAGCAGCCGGAATACCTGTTGCTAAACATGGGAATCGCAGTGTTTCCAGTAAATGTGGAAGTGCTGATCTTTTAGAGGCTTTGGGAGTTAAGATTGATATCCCCGTTGAGAAATCCCAAGAAATATTAAAGGAGATTGGTCTTTGTTTTATGTTTGCCCCCTTGTATCACTCCTCTATGAAATATGCGGCTCCAGTGCGAAGAGAATTAAGAGTTCGAACAATTTTTAATATCTTAGGTCCTCTGGCTAGTCCAGCCAATGCAAATTTGCAGTTATTAGGGGTATATGATGAAAACTTAGTAGAACCTATGGCCAGAGTTTTGGCTAATTTAGGTATCAAAAGGGCTATGGTAGTTCATGGCCATGATGGCCTAGATGAAGTTACCTTAACTACAAAAACAACGGTTTGTGAGGTAAACCATGGAGTACTCAATAGCTTTTTCCTAGATCCGTCTCAATTTGGCTTACCGTATTGTAAGCTAGAAGATTTGGTTGGGGGCGATCCTGCTGTTAATAGAGAAATAGCCCTAAAGATATTAAAGGGAGAGAAAGGACCCAAAAGAGATATCGTATTACTGAACAGTGCTATTTGTCTTTATATGTGTTTCAATAACATTACCCTACGAGAATGTGTGAGACTAGCCGCTGATATGATTGATAGCGGGAAGGCACTGGAGCAATTGAACCGCTTCATTCAACTATCCAATAATTCTTGATGATAGCATCACTGAAATTGTGTAAGATCATCGGTAAAGATCATCCCTATGAAATTATAAGAGTATTAAAAACAGAAAAATGAGATTAAAGGATACAGGATATTATCTGAATTAGAAAGTTGGTGCAAGATGATACTTCAAGAGATTGTTAAATCCACCAAAAACAGAGTGGAAGAATACAAGAAAGAATTATCTTTAGAAGAAATTAAAAGCAGAATTTATGTGGATGGGAAGGTCAAGAGCTTCAATCATAGAGAAGCCTTTGGATTTGAGAAGGCGCTTTTACAAGCTTCCAGTTCATCAAAGCCAAATATTGCATTAATATGCGAAGTAAAGAAAGCTTCCCCATCCAAAGGAATTATCTCCCATGACTTTCCCTATCAAGGGATAGCCAAAGAATATGAAAAGGCAGGTGCCACTGCCATATCGGTTTTGACTGAGCCAAAATTTTTCCTGGGTTGTGACCAATATCTGATGGATATCAGCCAAAATACCCATATCCCAGTACTGAGAAAGGATTTCATCATAGATGAATATCAGATTTATAGATCAAAGATCTTAGGTGCCGATGCCATATTACTCATATGCTCTTTGTTGTCTACGGATATTTTAGAAAAATATCTAAAAATCTGTGATGATTTAGGTTTATCTGCCTTGGTGGAAGCCCATAACAAAGAGGAGATCAATTCAGCTCTAAAGGCAGGAGCAAGAATTATTGGAGTGAATAACCGTAACCTTGCTTCCTTTGAAGTGGATATACAAAATTGTATACGATTACGAGAATTGGTTCCTAGAGATATCATTTTTATAGCAGAGAGTGGAATCCATTCGGTTGAGGATATTCATACTCTAAGAAAAGCTGGTGTTCATGGAGTATTAATCGGAGAGACCTTAATGAAAAGCAAGGATAGAGAAAAACTTATAAAAGAAATGCTCTATCTAGCCGAATAATCCGTCTATCATTCCAAGTTAGAAATAAGGATAAGAAATTTAAGTGAAAGGGGATGGTTTACTTGACTGCTATCAAAATATGTGGTTTATCTCGGGAAGAGGATATTGATATTGTGAACCAATTACTTCCTGAATATATTGGCTTTATCTTTACGAAAAGTCGCAGAGAAATTAGGGAAGAAGTTGCAAAGCAATTAAAGAAGCGTTTGCATCCTTCAATTAAAACCGTTGGAGTTTTTGTTAATGAGGATATGGAACGAATTGTCCGTATATGTCAAGCTCAAGTCTGTGATTTGGTACAATTGCATGGAAATGAAGACCATAACTATATTCATCAATTAAGAAATCAGATTCCTCAAAAAATTATTAAAGCAATTCGAGTGAAGGATAAGAGAGACATCCAAAACTCATTGGATATGGATTGTGATTATTTACTCTATGATTCCCATAGTCATTATGCAAATGGGGGCAGTGGAACAAGTTTTGATTGGTCCTTGGTGGAGGGGGTCAGGAAACCATTTTTTCTAGCAGGGGGAATTCATAAGGACAATGTATTAGAAGCCATTCGCCGATGCAATCCCTATGGCATTGATGTTAGTAGTGGTGTCGAGACCGATGGATATAAAGATCCAGAAAAAATAAGGGAATTCATAGGAAAGATAAGGAGTGTGATCAAATGAAAAAGGGGAGATTTGGTACTCATGGAGGCCAATATGTTCCGGAAACCCTAATGAATGCTATTCATGAATTAGAAGAAGCCTATCATTATTATAAAAATGAGGAAAGTTTTCAGAGGGAACTAAACCAATTATTACAAACCTATGCTGGACGTCCTTCTTCTCTATACTATGCAGAAAAGATGAGTAAGGATTTGGGCGGAGCTAAAATATATCTTAAGAGGGAAGATTTAAATCATACAGGTTCTCACAAAATAAATAATGTATTGGGTCAGGTTCTTCTGGCAAAAAAAATGGGGAAAACCAGAGTCATTGCAGAGACAGGAGCCGGACAACACGGTGTAGCAACAGCAACGGCTGCCGCACTTTTCGGAATGGAATGTGAAATCTTTATGGGATTGGAAGATACCCAGCGCCAGGCTATGAATGTATATCGTATGAAGCTTCTGGGTGCCAAGGTACATCCCGTGACCTCAGGAACACAAACCCTAAAAGATGCCGTCAATGAAACCATGCGAGAATGGACCAAACGGGTTACTGATACCCATTACGTATTAGGATCTGTCATGGGCCCTCATCCCTTTCCAACCATTGTTCGAGATTTTCAAAGTATCATAGGCCAGGAAATCAAAGAACAAATGATCGCCTTGGAGGGAAGGCTTCCAGATGCCATCTTGGCCTGTGTTGGAGGCGGAAGTAATGCCATGGGAGCATTTTATGAGTTTATTAAGGATAAAGAAGTAGCTTTGATTGGATGTGAAGCAGCTGGTCATGGAATCCATAGTGGAAAGACAGCAGCTACTATGACCATTGGAAGTTTGGGAATTTTTCATGGTATGAAATCCTATTTCTGTCAAGATCCATATGGTCAGATTGCACCAGTTTATTCTATATCGGCAGGATTGGATTATCCTGGAGTTGGACCAGAGCATGCTTATCTTAAGGATATTGGTCGAGCGGAATATGTGCCAATCACCGACGAGGAAGCAGTATCTGCCTTTGAATACCTTTCTCGTATTGAGGGAATTATTCCTGCCATAGAAAGCGCTCATGCAATTGCTTATGCAAGAAAAATGGCTCCTAAGCTGCCCCAGGATCAAATCATGGTAATTTGTCTATCCGGTCGTGGAGATAAAGATGTGGCAGCCATAGCAAGATATCGGGGGGTGAATTTAAATGAATCCAATGGATAAAATATTCTCCAATGGGAAGGCTTTTATACCATTTATTACTGCAGGAGATCCCTGTCTTTCATTTACAGAAGAATTAATTTTAGAAATGGCAGCAGCAGGAGCAGACCTGATTGAAATTGGCATCCCCTTTTCCGATCCCATTGCGGAAGGGCCAGTGATACAGGCAGCAAACATCAGGGCTTTGAGCAATGGTGTAACCACAGATCAAATATTTGAGATGGTAAGGAGGGTTCGCAAAACTTGTAATGTTCCCCTGGCTTTCATGACCTATGCCAACCCGGTTTTTTCCTATGGAATTGAAACCTTTTTGAAAAATTGTAAAGAAACTGGGATTAATGCCTTAATTATTCCCGACGTACCCTTTGAAGAACATGAGGAATTTAAACCCCTATGTAAAGAATTTGATATTAGTTTTATATCCATGATTGCACCAACCTCTGAGAATAGAATTAAAACCATTGCAGAATCCTCGGAAGGTTTTATCTACTGTGTATCCTCTCTGGGGGTAACGGGAATGCGTAATGAGATCAATAGGCATGTGGAAGATATGGTAAAATCAGTGAAAGAAGTGAAAGACATTCCCTGTGCCTTGGGTTTTGGTATTTCCAATCCTATGCAAGCAAGAGAAAAGGCTCAATATTTTGATGGAATCATAGTAGGTAGTGCCATCGTAAATATCATAGCAGACCATGGGCTAGACAGTATTCCTAGAGTAAAAGCATTTGTTAAAGAAATGAAAGCGGCGATCAATAGCCTTTCATCATGATGGACTAAGCTATATTCTTCATATAAAATTTTTTAAAATGGTATCCAGCAGCAGGCTTATAGTTAAGCCGGTTTACTTAAAATGTTTTGTGTTTTAAATTACAAAAAATAATCTCTTACATTTTACGTATTATTTTTTAGGATATTTAAAAAAGTTTAAAATTTCTCTTGACCTTTACCTTACGTAAAGGTGTACACTCATTTTTGTAAGGAGGTGTTGCCAATGGAATATACCGTTCAAAAACTGGCTAATCTGGCTGGTATCAGTACCAGAACATTAAGATATTATGATGAAATTGGAATTCTAAAGCCGGCAAGAATCAATTCTTCAGGGTACCGGATTTATGGTCAGGCCGAAGTGGATCGGTTACAGCTCATATTGTTTTATCGGGAGTTGGATTTAAATCTTGAAACTATAAAACAAATCATCACATCCGAAGCCTTTGATAAAACTGCTGCGCTGAAAGAACATCGAAAACAGCTCATGGCAAAAAGAGAGCAACTAGACCTCCTGATTTCCAATGTTGAAAAAACGATTGAAGTCAATGAAGGGAGAAGCAAAATGAGTGATAAAGAAAAATTTGAAGGTTTTAAAAAATCCATGTTAGATGACAATGAAAAGAAATACGGTAAGGAAATCCGTGAGAAATACGGGGAAGATACCGTAAATGCATCCAATCAAAAATTTATGAATATGACACAAGAAGAGTATGATAAATTCCAACGATTAAGCCAGGAGGTTTTGGATACCTTGGAGCAAGCTTATCAAACCGGAGATCCAGCAGGAGAGCTAGCTCAAAAAGCTGCAGACTTACATCGCCAATGGTTAAGTTTTACCTGGAATTCATATAGTAAGGAAGCTCATGCAGGACTAGCTCAGATGTATGTAGATGATGAACGATTTACAGCCTATTACGATAAGAATCAGCCAGGTTGTGCAAAATTTTTGAGAGATGCTGTCCTTATTTATACCGGTATGAATTCTCAGTAAAGGAGATTCGATACTCTGCAACAATAAGTACTTATAAAGCGATAGAAACTGTTTAAGAAACTAGAGAGAAAAGGAAAACCATAAGGAGAAATCCAATACCAAGTATCATAAATAGGGTCAATAATAAATATGTAGAAATTATAATGTTGGGGTAAGCATAAATCGATTAGTCGTTAAATATATGCCTACCCCTTTTTTTATTTTGATGCGCATATGGTATATGCCATATAACTTTTGGGAGGATTTTTATATATTTTAATTGGTTTTCTTTCGCCAGGTCTTATTTGAACTAATACAGGAGTGTCTTTTTTTATAGCCCATACCATCATAGGATATAGATATTGTCCGTTCACCCTTAACCAGTCAGTATCCTCATACAATTCTTCTACGGTTACGGTACGGTATTGGCCATTATAAAATGCTTCACAAGACTGACAAGGTTGTGGAGGATAAAGGGTCAATTGATTAAAGAAGACATATAGACTTCCATTATCACTGTAGTGTATCTTTCCAGAGAGAACTGCTCTTAATTCTTTGGCAATATCTGGTTCATCCGGTAAAAAAGGAGGCGGAAATTCTTTTTTGTTTTTAAGACAATAAGCTTGTAATTTTTGCTTCCTTTTTTTATATCTATAAAAAAATGTCATAATATCATCTCCTTTCATAATGTTTTATAGTATTAGGCGTTTGCGAAACGCCACAACCCGCATAAATACGGGATATTTCTTTTAATAAAATATAACAACTCCTCACTGATTTATGGTAAAATTGAGTTATCGACAACCAATTTAATACCCATATACCAAGAAAGGAGTTGTACCTATATGATA
>DUNZ01000055.1 GCA_012839085.1 Clostridiales bacterium | reverse complement strand
CATGAACATGATTTTTGCTCATGATATAATAAGAAAATTGGAGATACCGGACGGAAAGGCTTGGTGTAAGAGAACATGAGATATGAAGAATTAACCATAGAAGGCCGCAATGCTGTGTTGGAAGCGTTTCGGGCAGGGAAAACCATTGACAGAGTATTTATATTGGATGGCTGCCAAGATGGTCCTATTAGGACCATTATTCGGGAAGCAAAAAAGACAGATGCGATTCTTAATTTTGTTAAAAAAGAACGATTGGATCAACTATCCCATACTGGGAAGCATCAAGGAGTAATTGCTTATGCAGCAGCCTATGAATATGCTGAAGTTGATGATATTTTAAACGCAGCCAAAGAAAAAAATGAGCCGCCTTTTATTATTTTGCTAGATAATATTGAGGATCCTCATAATCTCGGTGCAATTATTAGAACTGCACATCAAGCAGGTGCCCATGGTGTTATTATTCCCAAACGAAGAGCGGTTGGCCTGACAGCTACGGTTGCGAAAACTTCTGCTGGGGCAATTAATTACCTACCCGTGGCTAAGGTTACAAATCTTGCTGTTACCATTGATGAATTGAAAACAAAGGGCTTATGGTTTGTTTGTGCTGATATGGATGGTGAGTTGATGTATCAGCTGGATCTTAAAGGACCTATTGGCCTTGTAATTGGCAGCGAGGGAGAAGGAGTCGGAAGACTGGTTAAGGAAAAATGTGATTTTGTTGCTAAGATTCCCATGTTTGGCAATGTAGATTCCTTAAATGCCTCTGTTGCAACCGGGGTTTTAGCATATGAAATAGTAAGGCAGAGATTGCAGTAGTGATGTAAATAAGTTATAATATGTCTGGGCAGATAAGGAGGGAACCTTTTTATGAATGCAGAAACCAAATACGACGAAATGACGGATGAGGAAATATTAATTTTAATTCAAGAAGGTGACCAAATCGCCTTAGATTATATTATGGAAAAATATAAGTATTTAGTTCGTAGCAAAGCAAAGGCATTATTCTTAATCGGCGGGGATAAAGATGATTTAATTCAAGAGGGTATGATTGGATTATATAAAGCCATACGGGATTACCGTTCCGATAAGGATAATTCCTTCTTTAACTTTGCAGATATGTGTATATCGAGACAAATCTATAGTGCTATAAAAGCTTCCAATAGGAAAAAGAACATTCCTTTGAATACATATATCTCCTTATACACTCCCATAAATCGGGAAAGTGGCGATGGTGAAGACAAAGAAGTACTGGTTGACATAATATACCAGAAATATGTTTTAAATCCTGAAGAATTAGTTATTGACAAAGAGAATACTAGTATGATAGAATATAGTCTCGTAAGGCGCTTGAGCAATTTAGAGAAACAAGTTCTAAGCTTATATATGCAGGATCTTAAATACCAGCAAATTGCAGAGGTATTGGGTAAGGAACCTAAGACAATTGACAATGCACTGACAAGGATAAAAATGAAACTTAATCAGGTATTGAAAGAAATATAAGCAAGAGCTGCAGTTAGGATAGCTAACCCAAGATGACTTACAAGAAAGTATAAATGCTGCTGTAGCTCAGATGGTAGAGCACTTCATTGGTAATGAAGAGGTCAGCGGTTCAAGTCCGCCCAGCAGCTTATCCGATCTCTTTTAATCAATCGATATAGATTGAGTCGGAAATCGAGGTGTGGCTCAGTTTGGTTAGAGCGCTACGTTAGGGACGTAGAGGCCGCAGGTTCAAATCCTGTCACCTCGATTAATGATAAGGAAATTTTAAATAATCAATATAATAAACACCTTTTTGGGTGTTTTTTGTTTGTTGGAAATCCCTTCAATGAACCCTTAAATTTATTCATAATATTTAAATTGATTCATCCTGCAGAAGTGAACCCAATGGGAAACATTTACTGACATGATTCTACCCTGAATCATATTGCGTAGTCCTCGGATAAATGATACTATTTAACTAACCATAAACAAACTAGTTGGGATGTGGGAGGGGCGTATGAAGAAGATGTTTCAGTATAAACGCATTTACCTATTGGCTTTAGCTCCAATTTCTCTTATTCTTATTATTCTTGCAAGGAAGAGTAGTTATTTTGCGGAGCAGATTTATGCAAGGCATATCTATAAATGGTTATCACAAATTATTTCAACCATAACCGGCTTATTCCCGTTTTCATTGGCAGAGATATTACTTTTGCTTTCTCTTGTTCTATTCCCTATTCTTCTTATTCGCTTTATAGGAAAGCTGATTAAAAATCGTGAACATAGGAGAAGGAGAATTTTTCTTGGGAGTTTGAACATCTTATGTTTATTCAGCCTTACCATATTTCTCTTTACCATCCTAGGGGGATTAAATTATTATCGGCATCCCTTTAGTCAATATTCTGGCCTTGATATACGGGAATCCTCGGTGGAAGAGTTGTTTATGCTGACTGAAAGCCTTACCTTGCAAGCAAATCAATTAAGGGAGCAGATACCAAAGACCGATGATGAAGGTGTGTTTCAATTGTCCATGAGCACCTATAAACTGGCTGAAATTGCTAAAGATGCCTTTAACAAATTAGCTGAGGATTATCCCATTTTAAAAGGGAAATATGGCCGTCCAAAACCCATATTACTTTCCTCCTTATTAACCCGTACAGAGATTACTGGTATTTTCATACCCTTTACCATGGAGGCTAATGTAAATGTTCATGTTTCCGATTACTCAATACCAGCTACCATGCTTCATGAAATGGCTCATTTACGAGGGGTTATGAGAGAGGATGAAGCAAATTTCATATCTTACATTGCAGGAATGAAATCTGACAATGTGGAAATGCAATATAGCAGCACCATGTTGGCTCTAATATCCTCTAGCAATGCTTTATATGATCAGGATGTAGACTTGTATTTTAAAATTAGAGATCTCTATGGGGATGGAGTGCGTAAAGACATCAAGGCAAATTCAGAATTCTGGGCTAAGTATGACGATACTGTAATCAGTACCATATCAAATAAAATTAATGACACCTACCTTAAAGCCAATGCCCAAGCTGACGGGGTAAAAAGTTACGGAAGAATGGTGGATTTATTACTAGCCTTATATCGTGAAGAAAATCTAGTAACCGAGTGAAAAAATATTAAAATAGAATAATAAATACGGGTATATGAAAGTAAATTAAAACCGAGTTCGACAAAGAACTGGCCCTAAATGTTAGAGGAAAGATATCTAGCTTTGGGAGATCAGAATATCAAGAGAACTCGGTTTTTTTATGTCTAATTATTTATGTTGATTTTTTAATAAATTATGTTATAATTATTAAGTAATTATTAACAGATTTGTAATTTTTATATTAATAAATGTAATAATTAAGGAGATCAAAATGAAAACAACTATGAAACTTCTGGTTACATTTTTAACTACCATGTTACTAATTATGAATGCACAGAGTCCTGCAAATGCATCAGTAAACGGTATATTAAATAAGACAGTAAATAACAATGTAATCGAAGAAACACAAAGTGAGTTGGATGACAATAATGTACTTGAAGGAATTGCTAATGATACATATGAAGAAGAGTCTATAAAGGGTAAGACAGAAGAAGGCAAGGAAGCAGGTAGTTTACAAGAAGATAGCTTAATGTTAGATGAGAGTAATACAGAAGAGTCAATCGATGTTGCTCAGGGTTCTGATCATAGTCAAAGTAAAGTAGCTAATTCGGAAATAGTTGAAGCTGAATCAAGCAAATCGGTGAACACGGAAGCGGAAACAAGTAAATCAGAGATCGCTGAGACTGAAACAAACCAAGCAGAAAAAGTAGAGGCTGTATCAGACCAATCTGAAATGGCGAATAAGTCGGACACAGCTAAATTGGAAACAAGTAAGACCGATGATAAAAAATCCGAGAAAGTAAAGACCGAAGCCAAAGAAGCAAAAACAGAAGTTAAGGAAACTAAGAAAGCGGATGCAGAGAAAAAGGATACATCCAAATCCACTAGCAATAAGGATAAGACAAAAGAAACAAAAGCCCAAGAAACTAAGAAAGAGGAGCCCAGTTATACCAGGAAGGATGTTCGATTGTTGGCATGCCTAGTTTATGCAGAAGCGGGGAACCAGTCCTATGAAGGGATGTTAGCAGTTGCTAATGTGGTTTTAAATCGAGTAAAAAGCGATGCTTATTGGCATGTTGATACCATCAAGGAAGTGATCTATGACAAAAAATGGGCTGTGCAATTTGCGGTAACCGTGAAAAACAAGAAAGGAGTCAGTTCTCTAGATAAGGCCTTAAAATGCTTTGATAATTGGACCTTCACTGGTTCCAATCCAGAAGCGGAAGAAAAGGCTATGAGACAGGCAATTAAGGCAGCAAGAGCGGCTCTTGAAGGAGAAAATAATATCGGAGATTATCTTTGTTTCCAAAACAAAAGGGATGCAAAAAGAATAAAAAAGAAATATCCAGATTATAAGATATTAGGTGATCATATCTTTTATCGTACAAAATAATAGATAAAATATTACATAGCTGCTAAGTAATTGGCAGCTATTCTTTTGTTTTCAAATTTCGCCCTTTTATCTTGATTTTTTTTGTGGTATTATATTACATAACATATATCCTAAGGAATATTTCATATTTCCATAAGGCATACAAATGCATAAAAAGGATTATGCTAAGGATACGGATGAATAATGGAAATAAATATTAAAGTTTACTTAATTTAAAAATATTTTTACCTGGAGGTAATTATGGAACATAAAGACATCGATAACATGGAAACTGAAGTGGATAAGAAGACAGAATCAAAAAACTTTATTGAAGTAATCATTGATAAGGATTTGGAAGAAGGAGCCGTTAAAAAGGTTGTAACAAGATTTCCACCTGAGCCGAATGGTTATCTTCATATTGGACATGCAAAATCAATTCTATTAAACTATGGTTTAGCAAAGAAATATAATGGACAATTCAATCTTCGCTTTGATGACACCAACCCTATGAAAGAAAAGATGGAATACGTTGATTCCATTATTGAAGATGTAAAATGGATTGGCGGGGATTTTGAAGATCGTATATTCTTTGCATCCGATTATTTTGACCATATGTATGAGGCAGCTGTGAAATTAATTAAGAAGGGTAAGGCCTTTGTCTGCGATTTATCAGCGGAAGAAATCAGAGAATATCGTGGTACCTTAACGGAGCCTGGGAAAAATAGTCCTTATCGTGATCGTAGTATTGAGGAAAATGTAAGGCTATTCGAAGAAATGAAGGAAGGAAAATATCCGGATGGAAGTAAGGTCCTTCGTGCAAAAATTGATATGGCCTCTCCCAATATTAATATGAGAGATCCGGTAATTTACCGTATTGCTAAAATTCCTCATCATAATACTGGTGACAAGTGGTGTATTTATCCAATGTATGACTTTGCTCATCCAATCGAAGATGCCATTGAGGGCATTACACATTCCATCTGTACTCTGGAATTTGAGGATCATAGACCCTTGTATGATTGGGTAGTAAGAGAATTGGAATATGAAAATCCACCAAAACAGATTGAATTTGCCAAGTTGTATTTAACCAATGTTATTACTGGTAAGAGATATATTAAAAAGTTAGTTGATGAAGGAATTGTGGACGGCTGGGATGATCCAAG
Source organism: Clostridiales bacterium (assembly GCA_012839085.1). Lineage (GTDB taxonomy): Bacteria > Bacillota > Clostridia > Lachnospirales > Lachnospiraceae > Mobilitalea. Next base: position 6,147 of record DUNZ01000055.1, on the reverse strand, counting down.
ACTTGTAACCATCAGTGCCCTAAGAAGAAGAGGATTTACCCCTGAATCCATTCAAATGTTTATGGATTTATGTGGTGTTTCCAAAAGTAATAGTTCCGTAGACTATGCCATGTTAGAGTATTGTATTAGGGAAGACTTAAAATTAAAATGTAAGCGTATCATGGCTGTTCTTGATCCGATTAAGCTAGTGATTACCAACTATCCAGAGGGTCAGGTGGAATACATGGAAGCTCCAAACAACCAGGAAAATGAGGCAATGGGAGTAAGAAAGGTTCCATTTAGCAAGGTATTATATATTGAAAGGGAGGACTTTATGATTGACCCTCCTAAGAAATATTTCAGATTATATCCTGGTAATGAAGTGCGTCTCATGAATGCATATTTTGTTAAATGTGTGGACTATGTAACGGATGAAAATGGAACTGTAACAGAAGTTCATTGTACCTATGATCCAGAAACAAGAAGTGGTTCCGGATTTAATGCAAGAAAAGTAAAGGGAACCATCCATTGGGTAGCCGCAGATACAGCAGTTAAGGCAGAAGTTCGACTTTATGAAAACATTGTGGATGAAGAAAAGGGCGTATACAATGAGGATGGAAGCTTAAATTTGAATCCTAACTCCATCACTGTTTTAAAAGAATGCTATCTAGAGCCTAGTGTAGCAGATGCCCAGGTACCAGCAAGTTTTCAGTTTTTAAGGCAAGGATTTTTCTGCTTAGATAGTAAGGATAGCAAACCAGATCATATGGTATTTAATCGAATTGTATCCTTAAAAAGTTCATATAAACCAGCAAAGTAAAGAATTGGAAGAAGAATAAGCAGATTAAAGAAATATAATAATAGAAACTTTAGATGTAATATAAAAATTTTATAGAAACTGAGAAGATAAATAGGATGGATTATAAGTTGGATTCAAGGGATCCAACTTATGGAACATCTTTAAGAAAAGGGGGATATTGTATTGACTAATTTATTTAAAGGGCTAGAAGAATTTGGTTTGGGTAATCTCTCAAAAAAAATTGAGATATATGAGGAAAAAAATGAGACGGATACAAAACAATCCCTCTTAAAAAAGCCGGTTCCTATTACAGAAGAAGAGGTACTTTTTGAAAAGACCTTTAATTGTCCGGTTTGTGGTAATGATTTTAAATCGAAAATGGTCAAGTCCGGTAAAGTGAAATTGCTAACTCAAGATACGGATTTACGACCGGTATTTCAACATGTTGACCCTTTAAAATACGATGCTGTAGTATGCCCACGTTGTGGTTATGCAGCCTTGAATCGATTTTTCAAATACCTGACGGATACTCAGATTTCCCTCATTAAAAGTACCATATCAGCCTCCTTTAAGGGGCTTTCGGGATCTGGAGATACCTTAAGTTATGACGAGGCAATTACTAGACATAAGTTGGCATTGGTGAATTCCATTGTAAAGAAATCAAAGACATCCGAACGGGCCTATATTTGTTTGAAAACAGCTTGGGTTATAAGAGGTAAGATTGAAAATCTTAGTACCGAAGAAGAAACTTCTGAAAATCAGATGGCCATAAAAAATCTTCAGAAAGAAGAGGAAGAATTTATTCAAAAGGCATATGAAGGTTTCAATGAAGCTATTTTGAAAGAAGCTTTCCCTATGTGCAGGATGGATGAATCCACAGTAAGCTTGCTGATAGCAGATCTTGCAAGACGAACTCATAAATATGAGGAAGCATCGAGATGGCTTTCTAAAATACTGGTATCTAGGAATAGCAATGAACGTATTAAAGAAAAAGCAAGAGAGATTAAAGATTTAATGAGAGAAAGTTTATCAAAGAATGAATAAACGTAAAGGTAGGTATAAAGTTGAAGGAAAAACTATATACAATTCCGGTGAACGAAGCCTTTGATGCTGATGGTGAATGTCCCATCTGTTCCATGAGAAAAAGCCTGGAGACAAATGTTATAGATTTTACCATGGGACCCAGCTATATGGAAGATGATGTGAGGGGAGAAACCTCCAAACTAGGTTTTTGTGAGAAGCATCTGGATCAAATGTATCAAAATCAGAACCGATTGGGTCTTGCATTAATATTAAAAAGCCATATGGATAAATTGATTCAGGATATTGAGAAAGTGTCCAAAGGGGGCATCAAGCTTACTGGATCTTCATTATTTAAAAAGAAGGTAGATAAGTCAGAAGCACTGGATTATCTTGAGCAGGTCACAGACAGTTGTTATATCTGCGATAAAATCCAAGGCACTTTTAACCGTTACATTGCAACGATTTTTCACCTCTATCGTACGGAGGAACAATTTCGTGATAAATTCCGAACTTCCAAGGGATTTTGTACTTTACATTATAAAGACTTATATTCGGCTGCACCCAAGTATTTAAATGGTGAAGAATTAAATGAATTTATTAAACAGTTGAATCAATTGTATCTTGAAAATATGAAAAGAGTCCGTGATGACTTGGAATGGTTCATAAACAAATTTGATTATCGATATGCCAATGAACCATGGAAAAATGCAAAAGATGCCTTGCCAAGAGCAATGCAGAAAACGGATAATATCTTATAATGCCAAAAGAATTGGTATATAATTCATTTATTGGAATATACTAAAATAGTATATTGTAGGAAATGGAAAGTTATTACCTAAATGGTAGTAACTTTTTCTTTGCATGGCATATTTTATAACCATACTTCATAAGAAATAAAGAAAAAATGAGAAAAACAGAGGAAACAAAAGAAAATCCGAGCAATTATTAAATTTGCCCCGGTATTTTGGAAGAAATGAAGTTGCATAATAAGGGCGAATTTACTAATATATATGCTATCAGTTAGCACTCAATGAAGGTGAGTGCTAATAACAATCTAAAAAGAATTACTGGTAAAAATAAAGGAGGAATATCATGAAATTAGTACCATTGGGTGATAAGGTTGTATTGAAGCAATTGGTTGCAGAAGAAACCACAAAATCTGGTATAGTATTACCTGGTCAAGCAAAAGAAAAGCCACAACAGGCTGAGGTTATTGCTGTGGGACCTGGTGGAATGGTTGATGGTAAAGAAGTGGTTATGCAAGTTAAAGTTGGTGACAAAGTAATATACTCAAAATATGCAGGAACTGAAGTTAAATTAGATGATGAAGAATTTATCATAGTTAGACAAAATGATATTGTTGCTGTTGTAGAAGATTAATAAGGAGGAGAGAATATATGGCAAAAGATATTAAGTTTGGAGCAGATGCTAGAGTCGCTCTGGAAAGTGGCGTTAATAAATTAGCAGATACAGTAAAGGTTACTCTCGGACCCAAAGGAAGAAATGTTGTTCTTGATAAATCTTTTGGTACTCCTTTAATAACGAACGATGGTGTTACCATTGCAAAAGAAATCGAATTAGAAGAACCATTTGAAAATATGGGTGCTCAGATTCTAAAAGAAGTAGCTACAAAAACCAATGATGTTGCTGGTGATGGAACAACAACAGCTACAGTTTTAGCTCAGGCTATGATTAGTGAAGGAATGAAGAATCTAGCAGCAGGTGCTAATCCTATCATCTTAAGAAGAGGAATGAAGAAGGCTACTGAGAAGGCTGTAGAAGCAATTACTCAGATGAGTTCTAAATTAACAGGTAAGAATCAGATTGCAAGAGTAGCTGCAATTTCCGCTGGAGATGATACCGTAGGTCAATTAGTAGCGGATGCTATGGAGAAAGTATCCAATGATGGTGTAATTACCATTGAAGAATCCAAAACTATGAAAACAGAATTGGATTTAGTAGAAGGTATGCAATTTGATCGTGGATATATCTCTGCTTACATGTGCACAGATATGGATAAAATGGAAGCTAACCTAGAGAATCCATATATCCTTATTACAGACAAAAAGATTTCAAATATTCAGGACATTTTACCAGTCTTAGAGCAAATTGTTCAATCCGGTGCAAAATTACTTATCATTGCAGAAGATGTAGAGGGTGAAGCTCTTACAACTTTAGTTCTTAATAAGTTAAGAGGAACCTTTACCGTAGTAGCTGTAAAAGCTCCAGGATATGGTGATAGAAGAAAAGCGATGCTTCAAGATATTGCAATCTTAACAGGTGGTACTGTGATTTCCGATGAGTTAGGTCTTGATTTGAAAGATACTACCATGGATCAATTAGGACGTGCAAAATCTGTTAAAGTGCAAAAAGAAAATACCATTATCGTTGATGGTGAAGGTGATAAGGAAGAAATCAACCAGAGAATTAATCAGATTAAAGCTCAAATCGAAGAGACACAATCTGAATTTGATAAAGAAAAATTACAGGAAAGACTTGCTAAATTGGCTGGTGGAGTAGCTGTAATCCGTGTTGGTGCTGCTACCGAAACAGAAATGAAAGAAAACAAGCTTCGTATGGAAGATGCTCTTGCAGCTACCAGAGCAGCGGTAGAGGAAGGTATTATCGCAGGTGGTGGAAGTGCATACATTCATGCAGCTAAGGAAGTTGAAAAGTTAGCGGCTACCTTAGAAGGAGATGAAAAAACTGGTGCTAGCATTATCCTAAAGGCTTTAGAAGCACCAATCAAATGCATTGTAAACAATGCTGGTTTAGAAGGTTCCGTAGTTGTTAGCAAGGTAAAAGAAAGCAATGTAGGAATAGGTTTTGATGCTCTTTCAGAGCAATATGTTGATATGGTTGAAGCTGGTATTCTTGACCCTACTAAGGTTACAAGAAGTGCTCTTCAAAATGCAACCAGCGTAGCTTCTACTTTATTAACAACAGAATCTGTTGTTGCTAATATTAAGAGCAATGAGCCTGCAATGCCTGCAGCTGGTGGCGGAATGGGAATGATGTAATTTCATCCTAACAGTATTATCAGTAATATTATATAGAGGATTAAACCTTTTTGTAAGATAAAGAAAAGAACGGATTTGCTAGTTAGCAAGATCCGTTCTTTTTACTTATATGTCAGTTTGTATTCATATAGTTGTATTCATATAGTTGTATTCATATAGTTGTTTTCATATAGTTGTATTCATCATAGCTGTATTTAACATAGTTGTATTAATCATGTTGTATTCATCATCTTGTATTCATCACAGTTGCTTTCATAATAGTTGTTTCATGATAGTTGCTTTCATAATATTTTGCTATCATGAAAGATTGGTTTCATGAAAGATAGTTTTTATAAAAATAGTTTTCAAGATTTTTTATACTTCTATGATTTTCTTATTCATTCTATGATTCAAAATATTCGTCGATTCCATCACAGATACCCTTTGCCAGTTTATTCTGATAATCTTCCTCTTGCATTCGGCGATCTTCTGTCTCGTTGGTCATATATCCCATTTCAATAATTGAAACAGGTATGGTACACCAATTGATACCACTCATATCATCCCTGGCTATGGCTCCCCTATTTTTAGCTCCGGTGGCTTTGCTTAAATGGTCAACGATTGATTTTGATAGTTTATAACTATCTTCACTAAGATAAGCTACATAAGGATTATCCTTAGAGGGATATAAGGTGCTGGCTCCTTCCACCTTAGGATTGGTAGATCCATCGGCATGGATTCTTATGAAGATATCAGCACCACTTTCATTGGCCATTTCGGCTCGTTCACGATTGCTGATGTTGACATCATGGGATTCCCGAATCATAACAACTTCATATCCCCGTTGAATAAGTTCTTCTTTGATCTTTTCTGCAACTACCAAGGTAAGCTTATATTCAGGAACTTTGGAGGCAATACCCTGAGTTCCAGTACTTACCTTAGGTTTCGTAGTTTTCGCACCAGGGCCTATGGGTTCTTTTTCATAATTCCCTTTTTTCTGATGACCTGCATCAATGGCAACTATAAATTTCCCTTGAGAATCTTTGACAGGGACATCGACAGGAGCTTTCTCTGAATTCTTATCCGAAATATCTTTTGTAGTGTCTTTGTTTTTATCTGCTATAGTTTCTTGGCTAATATTTTTCGGTCTTTCTTCCTTTCTTTCCTCTGTAGCTTGGTTAGAAACATTTTCTGTATTTTCCTTATCCGAATGTTTTAGAGACTCTTGATTAAGATTTTCTGAAATCTCTTGGTCATTATCTTTTATAGACTTATCATGAATATCTTCTATAATCTCTTGGTTATTATCATTTATGGACTTATCATGAATATCTTCTGAAATCTCTT
>DUNZ01000054.1 GCA_012839085.1 Clostridiales bacterium | reverse complement strand
GAAGCAGCAGAATTGGAAAGAAATTTACGGATCCTAGGTTATAATACCTTGTTAATTGCCATATAATATTAAGATAAGATTTTCAATCTTATTCTAGATTTTTGAGCACACTCCTATAAATTCCGGTACCATGTATTGACTTGTCTTATTTTTTCAATTATAATTAATTGAATATAAAAAAGAAGCAATAATTACGGTATATCCGTAATATTTCCGGATGAAAGAGTGTGTTTTTATGTTAAAAAGTATGACAGGCTTTGGTCGAAGCGAGATTTCCAATATAGACCGGAAAATAACGGTAGAAATAAAGGCCGTGAACCATAGGTATTGTGACATAGCAGTGAAGATGCCAAAAAAGCTTAACTTTTTTGAAGCAGCAATTCGAAATACCCTAAAACAGTATGTAGGACGAGGAAAGATTGATGTCTATATTACATACGAAGATTATACCGAGAATAATGTATGTGTCAGGTACAATGCCGATCTTGCAAAAGAATATTACACTTATCTTGAAAAGATGAGTAAGGATTTTGGTATTGAAAATGATATTCGAGTGAATGCTCTTTCTAGATACCCAGAAGTATTTACTTTAGAAGAACAAACCATTGATGAAAAAGAATTATGGTCACTAGTAGAAGAGGCAATCCAGACAGCAGCAGAACGTTTTATTGAAACAAGAATCAATGAGGGAGCTGTTTTAAAAGCTGATATCCTCACCAAACTAGACCATATGTTAGATTTAATCGATGAAATTGAAAAAAGATCTCCTGAGATTTTGAAAGAGTACCATAATAAGTTATTAGCCAAGGTAACGGAACTTATTGGAGATACAAAAGTAGAGCCCAGTGTCCTAGTAACCGAAGTGGCAATATTTGCAGATAAAATCTGTACCGATGAAGAAACCGTTCGTTTAAGAAGTCATATTCTAGGTATGAAAGATACCTTGAACGAAGAGGATAATATCGGTAGAAAGCTTGATTTTATAGCCCAGGAAATGAACCGAGAAGCAAATACCATTTTATCAAAAGCCCATGACTTAGAAGTAACCAATGTAGCAATCGATTTGAAAACAGAAATCGAAAAAGTCCGGGAACAAATTCAAAACATCGAATAAAGATAAAGAAATGAGGAAAAACATTGAATAAACTTATTAATGTTGGTTTTGGTAATGTTGTAAATTCCAGTAAAATTATCAGTATCATAAGTCCAGATGCAGCACCAATTAAACGTATGGTACAACACGCAAAAGATTCTGGAATGGCAATTGATGCCACCTGTGGTAGAAGAACAAAAGCTGTTATCATAACAGAAAGTGGCCATATCATACTTTCCTCATTGCTACCTGAAACCATTGCAGGTAGAGTTAATCAAAAGGAAATAACAGATAATCAGGAAACCTTATCTGTGGAATAGAAGCAATCAATGTCTAGCATAATAAAGATTCATGGAAAGGAGAGTGTATATGTTACATCCATCATATACCGATTTAATGAAAGTAGTAAATAGCGAGGTGGAACCAGGCGAACAACCTGTGGTTAATAGTAGGTACTCTATTGTTTTAGCAACAGCAAAACGTGCAAGACAACTAATCAATGGAGCAGAACCTTTAATTACGACCGAATTTCCCAAACCTTTGTCTGTTGCAGTCCAGGAAATCTATGAAGGTAAAGTAAAATTTGTTACTGATGATGAAAAAGTAAAAATCGATCAACAGCAATAGGAATTGTATTCAGGCATAGGATCATGCTTGATCATTCAGCACTTTCATATAATCAATGTGAAAGTGCTTTATCTTATGTAACTGTTATTTCCTCACAGAAAGGAAGTAAAAGATGTCAACTGATTTTAAAGAGACTGAAATCCAAGGACCTACAAATGAAAATCAATTTGAGTACGAAGAACCCTATAATGCCGTAAATACTGTAACGAAGAATTCCAAAAGCAATATGAAAGGCTTCCTATCCGATTTAATTTTTTATGCCGTCTTAATTTTTGTATGTATTTATATATTACCTAACTATGTAATTCAACGTACCATTGTAGAAGGTTCTTCAATGGCAGAGACTTTGCAAGATGGTGAACATTTATATGTAGAAAAAATCAGTTACCGCTTTAATGCTATAGATCGATTTGATATCATTGTTTTTTATCCCTACGGAAGAGATCATGATGATTATTATGTCAAACGAGTGATTGGCTTACCAGGAGAAACCGTACAGATTATTGATGGTAAGATTTATATTAACGGTGAAATCCTGGAAGAGGATTATAGCAAGGACGAAATCCGGGATCCTGGAAGAGCAGCACAGCCGATTCACTTAGCAGAGGATGAATATTTTGTTATGGGTGACAATCGAAATATCAGCAAGGATAGTAGAGATGGGGATATTGGAAATGTAAAAAAGAAAAACATTGGTGGCCGTGTGATCTTTCGGATACTCCCCTTTAGTAAATTTGGAACCATCGATTAAAGAATTTACAATAAAATTTCACGGATTATCTCTTGCTTTTTTTATAAAAATCAGATAGAATATATGATGTTTGTCGGGGGTTTTAGAATGAAAAATATCAAAGAGCATATCAAATCCGGTAACTTTAAACCATTTTACTTATTATATGGAAGTGAGGATTATTTAAAAAAGCTCTATCGTGACAAATTAAAAACAGCAATCCTCGGGAACAGTGATGACATGAATTATTCCTACTTTGAAGGAAAATCCATTGATCAAAATCAATTGGCAGAAATGGCTCAAACCCTTCCTTTTTTCCATGATAGAAGACTAATTCTAATTGAAGATAGTGGATTGTTCAAAACACAAAGTGAATTAGCTGGGCGATTGGCGGGAATGCCAGAAAGTACAATTATTGTATTTGTTGAAGCTGAGGTTGACAAAAGAAATAAGTTGTACAAGCTGGTGAAGGATAAGGGTTCAATTTCTGAGATGAACGGACTCGATGAAAAAAACCTCAAATTATTTATTCTATCCTTACTTAATCAAGAAGGTAAAAAAATAACACCAGCAACCTTATCCTATCTATTGGAACGAACAGGGGCCGATATGGTCAATATTCGTAATGAGGCAGAGAAACTCTTGTCTTATACCATGGATCGAGAGGTCATAACTGTAGAAGATATTGATGCGGTGGTTACTGTCCAGATTACCGGAAAGATATTTCAAATGATTGATGCCATTGGTTCAAAACTGCCAGATAAAGCCTTAACACTTTACTATGATTTATTAGCCCTAAGAGAGAAACCCCTGTCGATCCTGTTTTTAATAACAAGACATTTTAATATCTTATTGCAGGTGAAAGATCTAGTTTCCTTAGGTTATCATTCTTCCACAATAAGCGAAAAGGTAAAGATACCCCCTTTTGCAGCTGGAAAATACATCTCTCAAACCAAGAACTTCACCAAGAAACGTTTACTAGAAGCCTTGGAAGCCTGTACCGATATTGAAGAACAGATTAAAACAGGTCGTATCACAGAAAAGATAGGGTTAGAACTCTTAATTGTAACATTTAGTAAGAAGGGATAATCCAATAGAATAGCACAATATTCCTTAACTAATTAGATCTATTTCAGTTTCATATAACAATCTGATATCAGTTTTATGGAACAATCCGATTTCAATTTTATGGGATAATCCGATTTCAGCTTCATGTAACAATCCTATTTCGGATTTATAGAACAATCCGATTTCAGATTTATGGAACAATCCAAAATTAAATTAACGAAATAAATCTATTTCGAACAATAAAACCAATACTATGGAGACGTATCGAAGTGGTCATAACGAGCTTGACTCGAAATCAAGTTGTCAGGTAACTGGCACGTGGGTTCGAATCCCACCGTCTCCGTTTCTAGCTAAAATCCTAAAAGAGAGCTTATGCCGTGGGCATAAGCTTTTTTGTATTCAACTTTCCCTAACTTCTTGGACTAGATATATGTTATAATATTTACAAATAAATGAAACCTTGGAACCAGATTCCTCGTCTAAATTATGAATAAAAATATTTATTAATTAGAAAGGAGTTATTTTATGCAAAAATTTTTAGCTGTCCTCTTAAGTGGAGCTATTTTATCCTCCAACATAGTATTAGCGGATCCCGTTTTAAGCAGTGGAAATGAAAGCACTGCAGTGACAAGTGAAGCAGCAGTACCAATTAGTGCCAAAGTAGACACATCACCGACGGATCAAGAACTGGAAAAGGCTATCCTGGCTGTTAAGAAGAAAATTACAATTCCAAAGGAATATTCAGAATTTGATTACTATTATTCCTACGGAAATTCCTATCAAAACTCTTCTTGGAACTTAACCTGGAGAAATCCTGAGAATGGAAGCTATATACGGGTTGCATGTGATTTAAATAACCATATCGTTTCCTATAATAGCAACGATTATACAGCAAAAGTTACCGGTATTCCTAATTATTTAAAGAAAGAACTAAAATCCAAGGCTGACGATTTTATTAAGAAAATAGCACCTGAGGTTTATAATCATCTTGCCTTTGTGGATTCCTCTTATCAAGGAATCTATAGTGGAAATTATATTTATACTTACCATAGAACTGAGAACGGTATTCCTTTTCCTGATAATACAGTTACGGTAAGAGTGAATTCCCTAACCGGTGAAGTCAACTATGCCAACATTAACTGGCTTTATGACACCCTTGTTCCTTCTGGGAAAACCCAGTTAAGCAAGGAAGAGGCAAGTAAGATTCTGAAAGAAAATATGACTATGAACCTTGTATACCGTTCTGACTATTCTAGAATCTATAGTGGAGATAGCGATACCATTCGTGCTTATTTGGTATATGAACCCAGTAAGAATTATATCAGTGTGGATGCGAAAACCGGCCAAGTTTATAACTCAAAGTATCAATGGGTTAGCATGGACGATAGTAATAAAGAAGCAGTTGATGAGGATACTTCAGATAAATCTATGGATAGTGGTAAATTAACAGAAGAAGAAATTAAAAAAATCGAGGAGTTAAAATATATAATATCTAAGGATAAGGCAATCAAGGCTATTACTGAAAATAAAGCCCTTTATATTGATAAAAATATCAACACCATCACAGCAAATCTAATGAAATATACTAACAGCAAGAATGATAGCAACTATGTTTGGCAGATTCGGATGAATGATACTCGTCCTATTGACTATGAGAAGGGATTTGATTATTATCGTGCCTATGCTTATGCTAACGTGGATGCAAAAACCGGAAAAATATTAAGTTTCTATTCTTCCCTAAATAGCAACTATGATGATATCAACCAGAAGTGGAATGAAGTTGAAATTAATTACGATAAAGAACAAGCTCGGGAAATATTAGAGAAATTCTTAAAAGCTCAAATCAAGGATCGCTTCGAAAACTCAAAACTAGTAGAAGATCGTCATGATTATGTGGCTTATTACATTGATAAAACTCCAGTTTACGGCGGTTATCGTTATGATTATCAGCGAGTAAATGAAGGTGTTATCTATCCTTATAATGGTATCTACGGAGCAGTGGATGGAGTAACAGGGAAAATTTATAATTATTCCTCCAATTGGAATGATAATATTAAATTCGAATCCCCTAAAAATGCTATGACTCCAGAAGAAGCTTTAGATCACTATCTAAGTAAGGATGGCTATGAACTTCGTTATGAAATCAATGAGGTAACAACTTATCATCCAGATCCAGTTCGTGAAGAACGCTATTATGATCCATCGGATGTCTATACCACAGAGCATGAAATTCGACTGGTTTATACTCCTGATATTAGTCCATACTTTATCTCTCCCTTTACAGGGGAACAGTTAAATTATGATGGTAGTGTTTATAGCAAAACCAAACCCTATGAATATAAGGATATAACAGACATCGAAAAAAATCGTCCAATTTTACTATTATCGGATATGAACATTGGATTCGAGGGTGAATATTTTTACCCTACAAAAGAGATTACCATAGCAGAAGTGAATATGCTCTTAGAAAAATTAGGCTATGGTTACTCAACGGAACAAAATCTAGGAGATGTAAACTCTAAAATAAATAAAGAAAAAATTGCTCAGCTATTCATCAATCGACTAGGTTTCGAGAAAATCTCAAAACTTCAGGGAATCTATCAAACAGGATATAAAGATCAACATTTGATTGATACAGACTACCTTGGAGCAGTAGCTCTTGCTAAGGGTCTTGGTCTGATTACTGCAGATGAAAGAAATAACTTTAATCCCAAGAATAACATTACAAGAGAAGAGGCCATTCACCTAATCCTAAACTTTATTGAAGCACAGCAAACCAATCGATATTATTATTAGAAACAATATATTTATTGATTGATATTATTATTAATTGATATTATTGAATTTGCTTATTCTTAATTGAATTAAGATTAATATTGCATTTATTATAATTGAAATTTCAAAACTCCCTTCTAGTAAACTTACTGGAAGGGAGTATCCTATGTAATCTTCACAACAAAAAAGCTGATGTAAATTAATTTCAACTAATTACATCAGCTTAAAAATTTTCATTTCAAGATTCAATATATCTGAATAGTAGAAGATTATGCAAGTTTGTTTACTTTCTTAGCTAAACGGGAAACTTTTCTTGCAACTGTATTTTTATGATAAACACCCTTAGAACAAGCCTTCTCAAGTTCTGCAATCGCTGCATTTAAGTTTGCCTTAGCTGCTACTTGGTCACCTGCAAGAATAGCAGTTTCTACTTTCTTAACCATAGTCTTTACTTTAGATTTAATTGCCTTATTTCTGGCAGCTTTTTTCTGATTTACTAAAATTCTCTTTTTTGCGGATTTTATATTAGCCAAATCTCACACCTCCGAATTATTATTAATATAATAGATACCTGAATTATTTATCTATCCTCGACCAACCATATAACCAAGGACAACGGGTTTTTGAGAGTGAGCTGCCTTCTTGGATCGTGGTTGTACAAATTTTTTTCATCGGACTCGGACACGGACGCTCCAATGAAAACATACTATTATATAATAGTATACCCATTCTGTTCTGTCAATACATATTTTCTATATATTTGTAGAAAATATCTATATCCCAATATATTATAAAAATAAGCTTATTTTGGAGGAAGTAAAGATGAATAATAAAATCCGTACTGACCTAGCACTGGAGGTAAGGGAAAGTTTTCCTCAAGATGATGTTGAAATTAGAGGAGTTATATTAGAAGAAGAGTATGATGAAGCCCATGATATTCGGGTATCCATCGTTGAAATTAAAGATGAAAAAGGGGCTAAGGCTATGCAAAAGCCCATTGGCACCTATATAACCATCGAAGCTCCAAGGCTTAGCAATGCCGACGAAGATTATCAAAAGCCTGTTTCTAAGGAGATCGCTAAGTACCTCAAAAAATTAGCTGGGGATTTGAAATCTCAGGATGTCTTAGTTGTTGGATTAGGAAACCGAGATGTAACACCGGATGCCCTAGGACCTCAGGTAGTTGATAACCTTTTTATAACCAGGCACTTAATTCATGAATTTGGTAAAGAATTCAAAGAAAAAAATCAGTTAGGAAATGTTAGTGCCATTTCACCAGGGGTTATGGGTCAGACTGGTATGGAGTCCTTAGAAATTATCCGCGGTATCGTGCAAGAAACCAATCCCAAACTGATCATTGTGATTGATGCCTTAGCTTCTAGAAGTGTTCAAAGGCTCAATACTACGGTGCAATTAACAGATACCGGTATTAGTCCCGGTTCCGGTGTGGGAAATAACCGAAAGGCCATTAACCAGCAAAATCTAGGTACCAAAGTAATCGCCATCGGTGTTCCTACTGTAGTTGACGCTGCAACCATCGTAGCAGATACCCTGGGAAATTATATGCATAATACAGGTTTTGGGGAAGAAGATATTTATAAGTTTATTTCTGAAGTAAATTCCCAACATGTAAATAATATGTTCGTTACACCAAAAAACATTGACGAATCGATCAAACGCATTAGTTTTACTGTCTCCGAGGCATTAAATGAATGCTTTGCTGGCTCCTTTTAATCTATTTATCATGTAATAAAAGCAAGCCAATTGAATATAATGAATAAGGCTGAATATATTAGCTAGGTTAAGGTGTGGAGGCAGTAATGAAAAGAAGTCGGTTTAGGATGCGTAAAAATATATATTCTATTCTTTGGATCGTAATCTTAGGGGCATCCGTGTACCTATTGGTACGTTATGCAGCTCTGTCCTTTTTAGGTCATATTGGCCAAGCCGATAGCCTAAAAGAAAGAGCTGCTATTCACATATTTTCTAATGTTCTAGAATCAGGATCCCATATCATCCGTTATACAGCCAACAACGAAGAAACCTATCCCTTTCCCGTAAGCCTACTGGCAGATGAATTCGCTGTTCATGAATTTTTGATTGATCATACCCCAAAGGCTGTTTATTCCAATCAAATGGATTTCTCATTTTACATAAATTCTGAAACTAAGCTAGAAAATGAAAAAGAAGCTAAAACCTCAGATACAAAGAAAAAACAAGTGATTGGTTATCATCATATAAACAATAGTTTTTTAACCATGGAATATATTCTTACCAACGGAGCTGTATTTCATAACCTAGAAGAAGCGGAGAATAATTCTTTGTATTTGGTCGAAAAAATCAACCAACAGAATCAATTAGAAGTGGGATTTCTAGAAGGGGATATTCATAAGCAGGAAAATGATTATAGCAAAGATGCTGTGGCAAGAGAAACTATGACCTTGAGTGATGGAACATTATTTACCTTGGATCAACTAAAAGATATTGACTTTCTTATTCGTAACTTTTACATAGTGGATGGAACCACAAGGGTAACGGATAGCCTATTTGATGCTGAAAAACTTCTTAGTATGGATATGACTCTAAAACAAGATGAAGAGGCACCACAAATCTTAATCTATCATACCCATTCCCAGGAAGCTTACATAGACAGTAGAAAAAACAAAATAGAAGATAGTGTTGTAGGAGTAGGAGCATACTTAGCCAGTATTTTAAAAGAGCAGTATGGATATAATGTAATTCATGATCCAAGCACCTACGATCTTATAAATGGAGTCGAGGATCGGAATAAAGCTTATAATTACGCCTTGGATGGCATAGAAAAAATATTAAAAGAGAATCCTACCATTGAGGTAGTTATAGACATCCATCGGGACGATGGCAAAGCCAGAGTTACTACAATTGATGGAAAAGAATCGGCACGGATCATGCTTTTTAATGGGCTAAGCAGAGATAGTAAAGGCCCCATTACCCATTTAGATAATCCCAATCTTCAGGATAACTTAGCCTTTAGCCTACAGCTACAACTAAAATCCTTAGAAAAATATCCAGGTTTATTTTATAAAAATTATTTAAAATGCTATCGCTATAACCTACATGTCAGACCGAAAAGCATTTTGGTGGAGTTGGGAACCGATGAAAACACTTTAAAATCTGCAAAAAATGCTATGATTTACTTCGCAGAAGTCCTAGATGCTGTGCTAAAAGGAAAATAAAGAGACCATTATTCTTGTATCAAAAATAAGTGTATGCTATAATACCAGAAGAAAAACACTTAGATAAAATGCACTCAGGAGGAGCAAGATGGCTTTAGACCAAAGTAAAATCAGAAATTTTTGTATTATTGCACATATTGATCACGGAAAATCGACACTTGCGGATCGTATTATCGAAAAGACCGGTTTGCTTACCATGCGTGAAATGCAATCTCAAGTTCTAGATAATATGGATTTAGAACGGGAGAGAGGCATTACAATCAAAGCTCAAACCGTTAGAACGATCTATAAAGCAAATAATGGCGAGGAATATATATTTAACTTAATTGATACTCCCGGACATGTGGATTTTAATTATGAAGTTTCCCGAAGTCTTGCTGCTTGTGAAGGTGCTATCCTTGTGGTAGATGCTGCACAAGGAATTGAAGCACAGACCCTTGCAAATGTATATCTGGCACTCGACCACAACCTGGATATCATGCCGGTGATTAATAAAATTGATTTACCCAGTGCAGACCCAGAAAGAGTCATTGCTGAAATCGAAGATGTTATTGGACTAGAAGCCCATGATGCACCCTTGATCTCAGCAAAACAAGGATTAAATATTGAAGATGTACTGGAACAAATAGTATCTAAGATACCAGCTCCTAAGGGAGATCCCGAGGCACCATTACAGGCTTTGATTTTCGATTCCTTTTATGATTCCTACAAAGGTGTTATCGTATTTTGTAGGGTGAAAGAAGGTAAGATGCAAAGAGGTACCCAAGTACGTATGATGGCCACTGGAGCAACTGCTGAAATCGTAGAACTTGGAACCTTTGGTCCTGGTCAGTTTATCCCTTGTGATGAACTTAGCGCTGGTATGGTTGGCTATTTTACAGCTAGTATTAAAAACGTGAAAGATACCAGAGTTGGTGACACAGTGACCGATCACAAACGTCCATGCAAGGAACCACTACCTGGATATAAAAAAGTACAACCCATGGTTTATTGTGGTTTGTACCCAGCAGACGGTGCCAAATATCAGGACTTACGAGATGCTTTAGAAAAACTCCAGTTAAACGACGCATCCTTACACTATGAACCTGAAACCTCAGTTGCCCTAGGTTTTGGATTCCGTTGTGGATTCTTAGGACTTTTGCATCTGGAAATCATTCAGGAACGATTGGAGAGGGAATATAACCTTGATTTGATTACCACAGCACCTAGCGTTATATACAAAGTATATAAAACCGACGGTGAGGTGATCGATTTAACCAATCCTACGAATATGCCCGACCCTTCCTTAATTGATTATATGGAGGAACCCTATGTTTCTGCAGAAATTATGGTTACTACGGAGTTCGTAGGTTCTATTATGACCCTATGTCAGGAACGAAGGGGTGTTTATTTAGGAATGGACTATCTGGATACCAACAGGGCTTTATTAAAATACGAACTACCATTAAATGAGATTATCTATGATTTCTTTGATGCCTTAAAATCAAGATCCAAAGGTTATGCCTCATTTGATTATGAATTAAAGGGATATAAGCAGTCCAATCTGGTTAAATTGGATATTCTCATTAATCGAGAAGAAGTGGACGCCCTAACCTTTATTGTTCATGCAGATAGTGCCTACGAAAGAGGCAGAAAAATGTGTGAAAAATTAAAGGAAGAAATTCCCCGTCACCTATTTGAAGTTCCTATACAAGCAGCTATAGGTAGCAAAATTATAGCCAGGGAGACCGTAAAGGCGGTTCGAAAAGACGTATTGGCCAAATGCTACGGTGGCGATATTTCTAGAAAGAAGAAATTGTTAGAGAAACAAAAAGAAGGTAAAAAGAGAATGCGCCAGATAGGTAGTGTAGAAATACCTCAAAAGGCATTCATGAGTGTCCTAAAATTGGACGAAGACTAAACAAGATCGATGCGTAAGCTGTCCATATGGACAGCTTGTTTATTCTATAAGAAAGACCTTGTTCCCTTGTAAGGCAAAATACGTATGATTTCTAGGAACAAAATTAGTATCTTAAATTTGGTTTTCAGAAACAAGGGAACATAATTATAGATGTTTGATGATTTTCCACACAATAAAACGGAGGTTTCCATGGAAGAAAACAAGATCGGGTTTGCTAAGGATGATAGAAATATGGAGCTTCAGGATTTGGGATTATATATCCATGTTCCATTTTGCGCAAGAAAATGTCATTACTGCGATTTTCTATCAGGTCCTGCCAACGAAACTACCATCCAAAAATATTTTCATGCTCTATATAAAGAAATCGAAAGCTATCAGGGAAAAACGGAAGATTACTTGGTTAAAACCGTTTTCTTTGGTGGAGGTACCCCTTCCTTAGTGAATGCCTCCTATATCAAAGAAGTTATGTTACGACTAAGAGAGTACTTTCGTTTTGATCAGGATAATCCAGAGATTACCCTTGAGATCAACCCTGGTACCATAACCCGTGACAAGCTCTTGCTATATCGGGATCTAGGAATCAATCGTCTTAGTTTTGGTTTACAGTCAACCAATAACCAAGATTTAAAATTATTGGGAAGAATCCATAGCTTTGAAGAATTTCTTGAGAATTATCAATTAGCAAGGGAATTAGGTTTTAAGAATATAAACATTGACTTAATATCTGCCATTCCGGGACAGACCTTGGAAAGCTGGGAGAAAACATTAGAAGAGGTGCTTGGTCTAAATCCAGAGCATATTTCAGCCTATAGCCTGATCATCGAAGAAAATACTCCTTTTTATGATCTGTATTCTCCAGGATCACCAAATGAGAAGGAGCTCCCTGGGGAAGACATCGACCGTCAAATCTATTCCAAAACAAAAGAACTTATGCAGGAGCATTCATATCAACGATATGAAATATCAAACTATGCAAAAGCCGGTTATGAGTGTCGACATAATATATCCTATTGGACTGGAAAAGACTATTTAGGATTGGGTCTTGGTTCAGCATCTTTGATTAATGGTGCAAGATTTTCAAATATGCACGATTTAGCACAATATATAGAGAATTGTGCTAAATTAGAAAAAGAGCAAAATCAAAAAAGCAACTTATCTCAAGGAGAAAAACCCCTACAAAAGCCTAGCATAAAAAATCATCCAATCCAAATAAGAAGGGATTATATAGAATTAACCAAAAATCAGCAAATGGAAGAGTTTATGTTTCTAGGACTTCGGATGTGTCATCTTGGAATTAGTAAACAAAAGTTTCAGGAACAATTTCAATTGGATATTCATGAAGTATACGGAAATGTTCTTCATAAGCTAATATCAAATTATCTATTGGAAGAGGAAGGAGACCGTATTCGCTTAACCGATTATGGAATCGATATTAGCAACGGAGTATTAGCAGAATTTTTGCTGGATTGATAGGAAAATGCACCTTTTTATGGGTGCATTTTATTTTACAAGAATTTTACTTTTGTAATGATTTTGCACAAATTATAATATGATAATTATGCATTTTGACAGTATACACATTTTACCATATCTGGTAAAATATATATGTAAACTTGGACGGGATCTTTCGTCCATTACTATCATATTAAAGCGAGGAGGACTCTCATTATGAAATTAATGAAAAAAGTGTTATCAGTTGTAGCTGCTATGGCACTTGTAGTAACTCTCTTACCAGTAAACGCTAGTGCAGCAACCGATGTAATTGATTTTGAAGATGGAATCATTCCAGCAGGTATTCACATGGCAGTTCTTGAAGACGGTTCCCCTGACGGCGATCCATCCGTTCTATCTGTAGTTGATTTTAATGGTTCAAAAATGTTGAAAATTGACAACCAAGAAGGTGGCACCAGTAAATTAGTATTTGACGTACCCGGTCTTGTTGGCGAAGATGCCGCTCTTTCCGTTAGAGGAATACAATATGATATCATTATTGAGCAAACCGACGGAAGAATGGTTGAATGGAATGGTGGAACTGTTGCAGCTACTCCTACCGGACCTAGTGGCTGGGCAAATGGTAAAGAGTGGGAAATTAATTATTGGGACGATACTGTATCTCCAGTAACAACCTTGTCTCATACCTTGGAAGATTTCTTCGCATTTACTGATGTTAATAATTGTTTCTTCCTATTCATGAACTGGGCTAACAATGGTACTGATATGTACATAGATAATGTTAAATTAACAGATGTAGACGGAAATGCAGTACCTTTCTTAACAAGTGCAGAAGCTCCTGCAGAAGAAGTAGAAGAAGTAGAGGAAGTAGAGGAAGCTCAAGAAGTAGAGGAAGCTAAAGAGGTTCAAGAAGTTGCAGAACCTGCTGAAACAAAAGAAGTTCCTAAAACTGGTTATCAAAGTTATGCATGGTTCTTCTTAGTTGGTGCAGTAGCAATGCTTACCTTAGCTTTAGTAGTAAGAAAACGCAAAAATATTGTAGAGTAATCCTTTGAATTTTCATCTTTTGGGTGTCACACAACTGGTGCGACACCCATTTTTTTGTTGCAATTTTTTTAAATTCGCCTTGACAAATTAATATGATAGTGATATTTTATATTTAGATGTTAGCACTCACCTTAAAAGAGTGCTAATAAAACTTTAGAATTTGTTGGGATAGCTATTCTTGTATTATGGTTACCTATCGTTTTTCTGAATTTTTGAAAGAGGTGGAATATGCATCAACTGGATAACCGAAAGTTGAAAATATTAAAAGCGATTATTCAAAATTATCTAGAAACAGGAGAGCCAGTAGGTTCGAGAACCATCTCTAAATTTACAGATTTAAATTTAAGTTCTGCGACCATACGTAATGAGATGTCTGATTTAGAAGATTTAGGATATATACTTCAACCACACACCTCTGCTGGTAGAATTCCTTCTGATAAGGGATATCGCCTTTATGTCGATATGCTTTTGATGGAAAAGCAAAAAGAAGTAGATGATATGAAAGAAATTCTAATTGAAAAGGCAGATCGATTAGAAAATATTCTACAGCAGGTAGCAAAACTTCTTGCTCTTAATACGAATTATACTACCATGGTAACCACACCACAATACAGGAAAAAAGTTAAGTTTGTGCAATTAACAGAAATGGATGAGAGACAATTACTCCTTGTAATTGTATTTGAAAGAAATATTGTAAAGAATAAAATAATTAACATTGCAACAAGCTTAAATAAAGAAACTGTATTAAAATTGAATATTATTTTAAATACATTTTTGCAAGGTCTGGATCTAACCGAAATCAACCTTCCTATAATATCCCAGATCAAAGACCAGGCAGGTGAAAACAGGACTATTGTGAATGATATCCTAGACTGTATTATGCAAGCGGTGGCTGAAGATGATGATTTTGAAATATATACCTCAGGGACCACAAATATTTTAAAATATCCCGAACTAAGCGATCGTGATAAGGCAAGTGAACTTTTATATACCCTGGAAGAGAAAAAAATGCTCACAGGTATCATCCAAGACAAAATGGAGGATGAAGATGTTCGAGGTATCCAAGTATATATCGGTGATGAGACACCAGTGAAAACCATGAAGGATTGTGCTGTGGTTACAGCAACCTATGAAATTGAAGAAGGTGTATATGGCAAAGTAGGCATCATTGGTCCTAAAAGAATGGATTATGAAAAAGTTGTCAGTACCTTACAATCCCTAATGGTGCAACTTGACGATATATTTAAAAATAAAACATAGGATAGGAAAGGTGGTTAATTGGTTTTGACACAGAATGATAAAGTTGTTGATGTTATGAAAGCTGCCATGGATGAGGAAAAAGCGATGAAGGAGAAAGAAACGAACAATATGAATGAGCAAAAAGATGAAAACCTAAGAAATCATGAGAATGATTCTACAGATACAGAAGTTTCAAATTCTACAGAAGAAAGCAAACAAGAGGATGTAAGTTCAGAGGAAACCCTTATGGATGGGGAAGACTTAGAGACGGATGCAGATGAAACCGATTCTTCTGTAGAAAAACAAGGTAAAAAATCCTTCTTTAAAAGCGCCAAATCAAAAGAAATGGCAATGAAGGATCAAAAAATCGAGGAATTAACCGACCGGTTGAAAAGAAACATGGCAGAGTTTGATAATTATAGAAAACGTACTGAAAAAGAAAAAACTCAGATGTTTGAGTTAGGAGCCAAAAGTATTATCGAAAAGATATTACCAGTGATTGATAATTTCGAAAGAGGCCTTGTGGCAGTTTCGGAAGAGGAAAAAGGTGGCGCATTTGCCCAAGGTATTGAATTGATTTATAAACAACTCATGACTACCTTAACCGAAATAGGTGTTGAACCGATTGATGCTGTAGGAAAGGAATTTGATCCTGCATTACACAATGCGGTAATGCATGGCGAGGATGATTCTTTGGGAGAAAATATAGTGTCCGATGAATTCCAAAAAGGATATTTATATAAAGGAAATGTGGTACGCTATAGTATGGTTAAAGTTGTTAATTAATTTAAAATAATTTTTAGAGTAGTATTACTTGATTAGGTCTAAATTGGCTAATTCACAAACATTCTTATTGTATAGGAGGAATTTACATGGGTAAAATTATAGGTATTGACTTAGGTACTACAAATTCGTGTGTTGCCGTAATGGAAGGTGGAAAACCTGTAGTTATAGCAAATAGTGAAGGTTTAAGAACAACGGCTTCCGTTGTAGCATTTACAAAAACAGGAGAAAGACTGGTTGGTGAACCTGCAAAAAGACAGGCGGTAACCAATGCTGATAAAACCATTTCTTCCATTAAGAGACATATGGGTACTGATTTCAGAGTAAAAATTGATGATAAAAGATTTTCACCACAGGAAATCTCTGCTATGATTCTACAAAAGCTGAAAGCAGACGCAGAAAGCTATTTAGGAGAGAGTGTAACAGAAGCTGTAATCACTGTACCAGCATATTTTAACGATGCTCAAAGACAGGCAACCAAAGATGCAGGTAAGATTGCAGGCTTGGATGTTAAACGTATCATTAACGAGCCAACAGCAGCTGCATTGGCTTATGGACTAGATAATGAAAAAGAACAAAAAATCATGGTTTACGACTTAGGTGGTGGTACCTTTGACGTTTCCATTATCGAAATCGGTGACGGTGTAATCGAAGTTCTAGCTACTTCTGGTGATAATAGACTCGGTGGAGATGACTTTGATGAAAGAATTACCAGACATATGATTGAAGAATTTAAGAAAGCAGAAGGTGTAGATTTATCTTTAGATAAGATGGCTCTACAAAGACTAAAAGAAGCTGCAGAAAAAGCGAAAAAAGAATTATCTTCCGCAACAACAACGAACATAAACCTACCATTCATCACTGCTACAGCGGATGGACCAAAACATTTTGATATGAATTTAACCAGAGCAAAATTTGATGAGTTAACTCATGATTTAGTGGAAAGAACTGCAATACCTGTTAAAAATGCATTGAGCGATGCAGGAATTTCTCCATCGGAATTAAGCAAGGTACTTTTAGTTGGTGGTTCAACCCGTATCCCTGCTGTACAGGATAAGGTGAAGCAAATCACTGGCCAAGAACCTTCCAAATCCTTGAATCCGGACGAATGTGTGGCAATTGGTGCATCCGTTCAAGGTGGTAAGTTAGCTGGTGATGCAGGAGCAGGAGATATTCTTCTTCTAGACGTAACTCCATTGTCTCTTTCCATCGAAACCCTTGGTGGTATAGCTACAAAATTAATTGAAAGAAATACTACAATTCCTACAAGAAAGAGTCAAATATTCTCAACTGCAGCAGATAACCAGACTGCCGTTGATATCCACGTAGTTCAGGGTGAAAGACAATTTGCCAAGGACAACAAGACCCTAGGACAATTCCGTCTAGATGGAATTCCACCAGCAAGAAGAGGTGTTCCTCAGATCGAAGTAACCTTCGATATCGATGCCAACGGTATTGTTAATGTTTCTGCTAAGGATCTTGGAACTGGTAGAGAACAAAATATTACAATTACTGCAAGCTCCAACCTTTCTGATGACGATATCCAGAAGGCCATTAAGGAAGCTGCAGAATATGAGGCACAGGACAAGAGACGTAAGGAAGCAATTGATGTGAGAAACGATGCTGACTCCTTAATCTTCCAAACCGAAAAAGCATTAGAAGAAGTGGGAGATAAGATTCCTGAATCCGATAAGGCTACTGTTCAAGCTGACTTGGATCGATTAAAAGAATTAGTAGAAAAGTCCAATCCTGAAGTAATGTCCGAAGGTGAGGTTGCTGATATTAAGGCTGCTAAAGAACAATTAATGACAGATGCTCAAGCACTTTTCGCAAAGCTTTATGAGCAAAGCGCTCCTGGTGCTGGTACTGGTCCGGATCCTGCAGGTGGACCTGGTGCTTCCGCTCCAAATGATGATGATGTAGTTGACGGAGATTACCGCGAAGTGTAATATAGTATGCAGAATCATATTTATGAAGTTTCATCTTTTATGTGGTATAACATTTTATGAAGCATAGCATTATATGAAGCATAATATTATGAAATATAATAATATATGAAACGCAGCATTTTACAAAGCATAATCTTTATGAAACGAAGCATTTTATAAAGAGTATAATAATTTATGAAATACAAGATTTTATAAACCATAATCTTTATGAAATGCAAGATTTATAAAGCATAATCTTTGTGAAATACAAGATTTTATAAACCATAATCTTTATGAAATACAAGATTTTATAAACCATAATCTTTATGAAATACAAGATTTTATAAAACCCGTAATTTTATGAGATAAAATATTTTCTGTTAGATAAGTATTTAATATTGTAAAATAGGATATTTCAATTTCTAAATTATCATAATGTATTCGGAGTTGTTACAGGGTTTCCTGTAACAACTCCCTATCATATAGGTAGCCATTTTGACTACCTATTTTGCCTATGATAAAATTGAACAACAGTAGTTATGAAAGGTGAAGAAGATGGCAGATAAAAGAGATTATTATGAGGTCCTAGGCGTTAGTAGATCTGCTACCGACGATGAATTAAAAAGGGCATACAGAAAATTAGCAAAGCAATACCATCCTGATACCAATCCCGGGGATAAAGATGCAGAAGCTAAATTCAAGGAAGCTTCTGAAGCATATGCGGTATTAAGCGATCCCAAGAAGCGTAGCCAATACGATCAGTTTGGACACGCAGCTTTTGAGTCTGGAGGAGGAGGAGCAGGTGGATTTGATTTCGGAATGGACATGAGTGATATCTTTGGAGATATCTTCGGTGATCTCTTTGGAGGACGCCAAAGACGATCCCATAATGGACCGATGCAGGGGGCAAATCTTAGGACTTCTGTCAGAATTAAATTTGAAGAAGCCGTATTTGGTACGGAAAAGGAATTGGATCTCACCTTAAAAGATGAATGTAGTACTTGCCATGGAACTGGCGCAAAACATGGCTCTGCCATAGATACTTGTTCGAAATGTGGTGGAAAAGGTCAGGTTGTCTATACCCAACAATCCCTCTTTGGTATGATCCGTAATGTGCAAACCTGTCCAGATTGTAAAGGCAGTGGTAAAATAATAAAAGAAAAATGTACCGATTGTTATGGTAGCGGATACATTAGCCAACGTAAGAGAATTAAAGTTACAATTCCAGCTGGTATCGACAACGGTCAAAGCGTAAGAATCAGAGGAAAAGGGGAACCAGGAATCAATGGTGGACCTAGAGGTGATTTATTGGTAGATGTAGAAGTAAGCAGACATCCCATTTTCCAAAGACAAGATTATGATATTTTCTCCACCGTTCCCATTTCTTATGCAACCGCTGCTCTGGGTGGTGACATTTATATTAATACCGTGGACGGAGATGTCATTTATAATGTAAAAGCTGGTACACAGACCGATACAAAAGTTCGCCTTAGAGATAAAGGAGTTCCGACCTTAAGGAATAAGAATGTCAGAGGAGATCATTATGTTACCTTGGTTGTGCAAGTACCAACCAGTTTGAATGCAGAACAAAGAGAGTTATTGAAAAAATTTGATGAAGCTATGACAGGAAAAAAGAGTCAGAACCCAGAAAATGAAAAAGATAAAGAAAAAGGCAAGAGAAAATTTTGGAAATCATAATGGAGAGCAAATATGAAATGGACGAAATTCACCTTAGATACGACAACAGAGGCTGTAGATTTAATAAGTGATATGCTAAGTGACTACGGTATTGAAGGAATTGAAATCATCGATAATGTTCCAATAACAGATGAAGAAAAAAAGCAAATGTTTGTTGACATTTTACCAATACTTGAGAAAGATGATGGAACTGCAAAAGTTAGTTTTTATGTCGACCCAAAAGAAGATCAGGATTTACTCCTTCAAAAAATAAGGAAAGGTCTTAAGGAATTATCCAATTTTGTTTCGATCGGTAGTGGGAACATTGAAATCTCAGAAACCGAGGACAAAGATTGGCTCAACAACTGGAAGCAATTCTTTAAACCATTTCGCATTGATGAAGATATCCTGATTAAGCCTACATGGGAAGAATTGTCCGATGTCAAAGAAAAAGATCTTGTCATCGAGATCGATCCTGGGATATCCTTTGGAACTGGTTCCCACGAAACCACGAAACTCTGTATCCTTAGTCTTAAGAAATATTTGAAAGAGAATTCTACCGTTTTAGATGCCGGTAGTGGAAGTGGTATACTATCAATCCTCGCTAAGAAGCTGGGTGCCAGAGCCGTACTGGGGATTGATATTGATGAACATGCGACCAAATCTGCTATAGAAAATGCACAGGTCAATCACCTACCCACCATTTCTATAGATTCGATTGAAAATGATATCAATAAACTTCATCAAGCCGGCGGTTTGGGCTTTGTTACAGGAAATATCATTGAAGATGATGGGATTCGCCAGCAGATTGGAAAGGATATGTATGACATCGTCGTTGCTAATATCTTAGCAGATGTAATAATTCCTCTTGCTGCTGTGATTACAGAGAATTTAAAGAAAGATGGCATATATATTGTTTCTGGTATCATTAATACCAAGGAAAAAGAGGTTCAAGAAGCTCTTTTATCCAATCACTTTACCATACTAGAAACAAACCGAATGGGAGATTGGGTGAGTTTTGTAGCACAAAAATAAGAAGAAAATAGGCAGACAAATCCGTTATCTGCATGGGTAGATAACGTTAAAATACTCCCGGATTCCTTTGTGGATTCCGGGAGATTTTGAATTTACATTTAGTTGGTAATCGTAAAGGTATCTAACATGGCAAGGATTCTTGCTCCAAATCCTTCTGCAGCACCAAGAAAATATTGACTTTCTATCAAATAAAGGGACTTATCCATGCTTAAGAGATAGTATTTTTTCACTAGGGAATCCCAGTCAGAACCCTCGATATAAGAGTATTGTTCCGCTTCCCATTGATTGATTCTAAGATTATCTTTTTGCTCAACATTTATGTAACTTTCTGTTTCAGCAACTTTTATTTTACCAGATTCTAAACTTTCCCTTAAGTTCTTAGCTTCTAATGAATCTTCCTCCATCCGCAGGATCCGAAGAAAGACATAGGGATATCGGCTGGGATCAGGATTTTCAACCATAAACTGATCACTATCTTCGAAACTAGTTACCTGAAATCGGTCAAAATCATAAATCATCTGGTATCCTAAATTACTCTTAAAGGTTCTACCATTGATTTCTTCCTCCATCCCTTCGATTTCTATGGTAATCTTCTTGATTTCCTCAAGGTTTTCAGGGTTTTTTGCATCTTCCCCTTCTTCATTTTTAAGATCTTTCTTATCACTTTTTATATCATCTTTCTCACTATCTTTATCATCTTCCTCAATATCATCTTGATCAGGCTTAACCAGTGAGTCAATTTCCATATCACCATTATCATGCAAATATTCATCTTGCAATTCTACGGAATCATTTGATTCTTTTGATTTTACGGTCTCTATCATTTCTGAATTAACCAAATTATTCGAATCCTTTGTCTCTTCCAGTTTGTTAGGGTCATCTGTTTGCAACAAATTGTCAGTATCTATACCTTTTTCCTGGGATTTTTCCTGTTGATGTTCCGTTTGCTTGTATTTAGCAGCATCATCCTCTATGGATCCCTTATTTGTCACGGCACCACTGCAACCCTGAATACTGATTCCAGCAGCGAGTATTAAAATTACCAATGAAACTTTTTTCATAAAATCACCTTTCTCTTTTGAATACATCTAAATTGTTATCCTATGCATCGTTTTTATGTTACCAAAGAACAAATCCATATAAGCAAATATGAATCTTCTCATAATATAAGACGATATAAGTACTATAAAAGTTTCGATAATTTTAAAAAATTTAGATAAGGTATTTCATAAGAATTTTAAAATGATATAATAATTGGCATCTACCTTGCCAGGATAGGTAAATAGGACAAAATATATATTGAACGTATGTTCTAAAAGGTGTATAATAGAAGTGATGTAAAAGAGTTTTGCCTGCTTAAGATCATTGGAGCATATCCAAGCAGAATTTTACATACCATAAACTGTGTTTAATAATTTAAATTCTTGAAATTCCCATGAAATCGAAATGTTAGGAGAGAATAGATGCATCGTTTTTATGTTACCAAAGAACAAATCCATAATGAGCAAATTACCATTACAGGCCCTGACGTGAATCATATTAAAAATGTTCTCCGTATGGGACCTGGGGATGAATTAATAATTTGTAATGGACAAGGAAAAGATTGCTATTGTATAATTGAATTGGTGTCTGAAAAAAACATTCTTGCAAAAATTGTTTCCATTCAAGATACTGGAACGGAATTAATGGCAAATATCACCCTTTTTCAAGGTTTACCAAAGAAGGATAAGATGGAGTTAATTATCCAAAAGGCTGTGGAATTAGGTGTCTATGAGATAGTACCTGTAATGACCAATCGTGTTATCGTGAAAATAGAGGATGACAAGAAAGAAAAGAAGAAATTAGAGCGTTGGAAAGCAATTGCTGAAAGTGCAGCAAAGCAATCTCGAAGGGGGATTATTCCGAAGATACATCCAATCGTCTCCTTTGAAAAAGCCCTTCAATTGGGCAGTAGCTTAGATTTTGGCATCCTTCCCTATGAGAATGAAAAGGGAATCAAATATACCAAAGAAGTCATGAATCAAATAGGACAATATAAAAGTATTGGAGTTTACATTGGTCCAGAAGGGGGCTTCGATGAATCTGAGGTAATAGCCGCACAAAATCACGGTATTAAGCCAATTACTCTCGGAAGAAGAATTCTTAGGACAGAAACAGCTGGCCTTGCAGTCTTATCCATGATGATGTTATCCTTGGAGGATGATGCAAATTAAAAAGCTGTTAGGTACGAGAAGTTATTTGGGAGGTTATGCAAAATGGAAATACAGCTTTGGAGGGAAATTCTTGACCCTTATGCCTTAGCAGTAAATGAACTTATCGTTAAATTTAATCACATAATAGAAGAATACCATCATGTGGGGGCATATTCCCCAATTGAACAGGTTACAGGTAGAGTAAAAACCATATCCAGTATCTTAGAAAAAGCCCAGAAGAAGGGCATCGATTTAGAATATTTTGAGGAAAAGATAGATGATATTGCTGGGATTCGTATTATCTGTCAATTTGTTGAAGATATTTATAAAGTAGTTGATATTATTAAAAGAAGATCGGATATGAGGGTAAAAAGCGAAAAAAATTATATCAACAATATGAAAAAAAGCGGATACCGTTCTTATCATATCATTGTTGCCTATAATGTAGAGACCTTAAAAGGGACAAAAGAATTACAGGTGGAAATTCAAATCAGAACCCTAGCTATGAATTTTTGGGCTACCATTGAACATTCTCTACAATATAAATATAAGCAAAACATGCCTGAGCATATCCGTGAACGCTTATCTTCAGCGGCAGAAGCGGTTTTGATCCTTGATCGTGAAATGTCTGTTGTTAGAGACGAAATCATGGATGCTCAGAACTCATTTACCATAAAAGCCAATATCGTAGCAGATATTTTAACCAATATTCAAAATTTATATAAAGTAGCCAATAAACAAGAGGTAATTAAAATTCAGGATGAATTCTTCCGTATTTATCAAAACGGTGATCAAGAAGAATTGGAACGCTTTAATCGTGAATTGGATTTACTCTCTCAAAGATACCGAGCACAAAGCTTAAGGTAAAAAGAGAATCATTTATTTCTTGTACGACGAAAAATCAAGCTAATTGCCTGCAAAGTTTTACATGAATATAACATATGGAGTGACAAATAATGAAATTACCGCAACTATTTGAGGACAGAATGAGAAATCTTTTAGGAGAGGAATTCGAGGAGTATTTACAATGCTATTCCAATCCTCATTATGGGGGGATTCGAGTAAATACTTTGAAAATGACTCCTGAGGAATTTGAACCAATCTGTCCTTTTTCCATAGAAAGAATCCCCTGGGTAACCAACGGATACTTCTATGATACCGATCAGCAACCCGCAAAACATCCCTATTATTATGCTGGCCTTTATTACATTCAAGAGCCCAGTGCCATGACCCCAGCAAGCCTTCTTCCCATTCATCCTGGGGATAAAGTTCTTGATATTTGCGCAGCACCGGGAGGGAAAAGTACAGAATTAGGAGCCAAGCTAGGGGGAGAAGGACTTTTGGTTTCTAATGATATCAGTAATTCTAGAGCCAAAGCATTACTTAAAAACATCGAATTATTTGGTATTCGCAATGCCTTAGTTCTCTCAGAAGCTCCCAATCGTTTGGCTGAATATTTTCCCGAATACTTTGATAAAATCTTAATTGATGCTCCCTGTTCTGGAGAGGGCATGTTTCGTAAAAGTCCAGCCATTATGAAAAATTGGGAGCAGTATGGGGTGGACTATTATAATAAACTTCAGAAGGAAATCATTCTTTTTACAGCTAAAATGCTTAAACCAGGAGGTTTGCTTCTGTATTCCACTTGTACCTTTTCCCCAGAGGAAAATGAGGGAACCATTTCATATTTGTTGGAACAATGCCCAGAGTTTTCCGTTATAAATCCTTTGCCAGATGAAGATAGACAAGAAAGCCTAGGACTATCCTATGAAGGTTTTGATACAGGAAAAGCACATTGGTGGGATCCTGACAAGCTGGAACTTGAAAACTGTATTCGGCTTTGGCCCCATAAAATCAAAGGAGAAGGCCATTTTATAGCACTGTTAAAAAAGGATGAAAACAGTGGATCAGAGGGCTTTACCAAGGCTAACAAATCCCTTTCAAGGAATTCTACAAGTTCATCCCAGCTAACCAAAGAGGCTCAAAGCTTTTTAAGTCTGATTGGCATTGATCGTTATGAGCAGATTGAGGTTCGGGATGATCGGGTATATCTAACCCCCAAGGGATTGCCTGATTTAAAAGGTTTAAGAATACTTCGTCAGGGCTTATTGCTTGGGGAGATAAAGAAGCAAAGATTTGAGCCTTCCCAAGCCTTGGCTTCATCCCTAAAAATAGAGGAATATCCTTATATCATAAATTTAAATTCATCCGATTCCAGAGTCATCCGTTATCTAAAATGCGAAACCATTGATTTGGATCAAACTTATGAGGATGCTTGGTATCTGATTTGTGTTGATGGACATCCTTTAGGGTGGAGTAAAATCACAAATAACAAATTTAAAAACAAATATCTTCCAGGATGGAGATGGGTATAGATGGCAGAAATGATTCGACTGGACAAATATTTGTCCGATATGGGGATTGGAACAAGAAGTGAAATCAAAACATGGATTCGCAAGGGTAGGGTTACGGTTAATCAAACGGTCTGTCGTAAACCAGAAACTAAAATTACCATTGGTCTTGATAGGATTTACTTTGATAATCATCCCATTCATTATCATCAATATCACTATTTTATGCTTCATAAACCTGCAGGAGTAGTATCCGCCACCACCGATAATTTTTCTAAAACAGTGCTAGATTTAATCAAAGAAAAAAATGTTAAGAATTTATTTCCGATGGGAAGGTTGGATAAGGATACGGAAGGTTTACTTCTGATTACCAATGACGGCGATCTGGCTCACCAATTATTATCTCCCAAAAAGCGTGTGGATAAGGTATATTATGCCAAGATCAAGGGTATGGTCACATCGGAAGATATCCAATCTTTCCTGGAAGGTGTAAGGATTGGTGATTACAAAACACTGCCCGCACAATTAAAGATCCTTCATTCCGATACTATATCCGAAATAGAACTAACCATCCAAGAGGGGAAATTTCATCAGGTAAAACGAATGTTTCAGGCAGTTGGCAAAGAGGTTCTATATTTAAAACGCTTATCCATGGGAGGTCTAAGCTTAGATCCTAGCTTACAAGCAGGGGAATATCGGGAACTTACGGATCATGAGGTTAACTTATTGAGAAAAATAGAAAAATAATGAGGTGATTCAAATGATAAAAGATATTGATGCAGTGATATTTGATCTGGATGGTACTTTGGTGGATTCCATGTGGATGTGGAAAACTATTGATATCGAATACCTTGATCGATTTGGAATCGAATTTCCAGAAGATTTACAAGATCATATAGAAGGAATGAGTTTTTCAGAGACAGCAGTCTATTTTAAGAATAGATTTAATCTTCCAGATAGTTTGGATCAGATTAAAAGCGATTGGAATCAAATGGCTTGGGATAAGTATGCTAACGAGGTTCCCTTAAAAGAAGGAGCCTTGGATTTACTAAAATTCTTAAAAGAACAACAAATCCCAGCAGGTATCGCTACCAGTAATTCCAGAGAATTGGTGGATCTAATCATTGAAAAACACAAGATTAAGGACTTTTTTACATCCATTCGAACCTCCTGTGAAGTGGCAAAGGGAAAACCCTCTCCAGATATTTATCTACTAGTGGCCAAGGATCTTCAGGTGGAACCTTCTCGTTGTCTAGTTTTTGAAGATGTTATTCAAGGAGTCATGGCGGGTAAGAATGCTAATATGAAAGTTTGTGCTGTATATGATGAATTCTCGGAGAAGGATGATGAACAAAAACGAAGATTTGCCGATTATTATGTACAATCCTTCTCACAATTGACATTAGAGCGATAAAAATAATTATTCAGGGGTAAAAGAAAGAAATTCTATAATAACCATAGATTAGGAGTCTTTAAAATGAAACAAATAATCGTACATCAAAATGAGGCAGGACAACGGCTAGATAAACTTTTGTTTAAGATATTAAATAAAGCTCCTAAAAGCTTTATCTATAAGATGCTAAGAAAAAAGAATATCGTCTTAAATGGGAAAAAAGCGGACGGTTTTGAAAAATTAAATATGGATGATGAAATCAAACTCTTTCTATCTGATGAAACCATTGAAAAATTTAGTAAAGAAATAAATTCTACAGGGATAGAACAACTTGATTCTCCGCTATCTTCTAAGCTGTCCATCCTTTATGAAGACCCTCACATTTTGATTTTAAATAAGCCCATTGGAGTTCTATCTCAGAAAGCACAAGCCAAGGATATCTCTATGGTAGAGTATCTGATTTCCTATTTATTATCCTCCAATCAGATAAGTAAGGAGGAATTAAAACTCTTTCGACCAAGTATCTGTAACCGCTTGGATCGAAATACCAGTGGTATTATAATTGCAGGAAAATCCTTACTGGGCTTACAGGAGATGGCTCATCTATTCAAAGAGCGGTCTTTGAATAAATACTATTTATGTATTGTAAAGGGTCGATTGGAAGAAAGAAAAAAAATCGAAGGATATTTGCGTAAAGATACAGAGAAAAATATGGTTACTATTGATCAAAGGAAGACGGATTCCTCAGATTATATTTGCACGGAATACGAGCCCTTGCAGATTTCAAACCCACAATTAGGTGAAAATAGGACTCAAGGAATCTATACTTTATTACAAGTAAGATTAATTACTGGACGTTCCCATCAAATCAGAGCACATCTGGCTAGTATTGGGCACCCTTTGATTGGAGATTTTAAATATGGGGATCAAAAAACAAATCACTACTTTAAAAGTAATTTTGGCTTAAGTCACCAACTATTGCATTCATCTCGGATGATTTTTCCAGAGATGACAGGAGACTTATCCTACCTTTCCGGTAAGGAATTCACCGCAGATCCCCCAAAATTATTTTTACGAATCAAAGAGAACTTATTTGACAATCAAAATCTAGAATAAATGATAGATTCGCAGATAACAACATATAAAGGTATTTAAATTTGACTACTGAACGAAAAGAGAAGGAAAGGATGTGCGACTTGTGGCTTCATGGAATTCCCGGGGTCTAAGAGGCTCTATGCTAGAAGAGATGATCAATCTCACGAATATGAAATACCGTGAGACCAAGTTAGCCTTGGTACAAAAGGTTCCTACTCCCATAACCCCAATTAATATAGATAAAGAACACAGGCACATTACCTTAGCATATTTTGAACAAAAAAGTACCGTTGACTATATTGGTGTTGTTCAAGGAGTACCTATTTGCTTTGATGCAAAAGAATGTGCCGTAGATACCTTTAATATCAACAATATCCATGAACATCAGATTGACTTCATGAAAGATTTTGAAGAACAATCTGGTATCGCTTTTCTTTTAATCTATTTTAAGAAAAGAGATACATATTATTACTTACCCTATCGACGTTTAATTGAGTTCTGGGAACGGGCCCAAAATGGCGGTAGAAAAAGCTTTCGATTTGACGAACTGGATTCGGAGTATCAAGTTCCTATCCAACAGGGATTCTGCATCCATTATTTGGACATATTAAGAAAAGATTTGGAATTCAGGGATGATACATAGTAATTTTAATTAAAATATATGGGGCTGTTTCTTTGGAAGCAGCCCTTTTTCGTAATAATACGTTAGGAAATATGGAATATCATATGGTTTTTCATTATTTTGGGTTGACATTAAATTAACTATCACATATAATATGTAAAACATATTAATGTGGTAGCGAATTATCACGCTACCACATTAAAGTATTTCTTTTTATTGACAAAGAACTATTTCTTAATTTTTATATTTTTTGATCATATTTATGAACAATTTCTTCATTTTAGATATTATTGGTTATTATTAAAGAGCAGTTCTTTATTTTTTTTATACATCTTGTTATGACGAAAGAGTAGTTCTTTATTTTTAATACTCAAGAATTAATAATAGGTGTTATAACTTTTATTTACATACCTGATTTGAATTTTTCATACGTATAGGCGAAATATATACTTTTAAAATCATAATGAGACAAATCATTTTATAGTAATAATTCATTATATTTAATAGGTTTTATATGATTTTTAATAATATGGGTTTTTAATAATATAGATTTTTAATAATATCGTACTTTAATAATATAGTTCTTTTAGTATGATTTATTTAGTATTAGTTTTTTATATTATGGTTTTTTTAGGAGTATTTGTTTATATTATGATTCTTTTATAAGTTAGGTTTATGAATCGTTTTTTATGTTAATTTTATATTAATCTATAAAAAAAAGAAAGGCTTGGTGTTACTATGAAGGATAAACTATTGCATACCCCAGAAGGAGTTCGAGATATTTATAATGCAGAGTGCAGAGCGAAATTAAAGCTGCAACATGACCTACATCAGGTTTTGGAGCAATACGGTTTTTGTGATATCCAGACCCCGAGCTTTGAATTTTTTGATATCTTTAGTCAGGAACGAGGTACGGTCTCCTCAAAAGATATGTATAAGTTTTTTGATCGTGAAGGCAACACTCTGGTACTAAGACCAGACATTACCCCTTCCATCGCCAGATGTGCTGCCAAATATTATAAAGATGAAGAATTACCAATCCGTTTATGTTATATTGGAAATACTTTTATTAATAATATTAGCTACCAAGGAAAATTAAAAGAGGCCACCCAATTGGGAGCTGAACTGATTAATGATAATAGCATTGAAGCCGATGCTGAAATGATCGCCTTAACCATAGACTGCTTATTAAAATCCGGTCTAAAGGAATTTCAATTAGAGATAGGGGATGCCGATTTTTTCCTGGCTTTAATTGAAGAAGCTGGATTTCATGATGAAGAAGAAATTCAAAATTTAAGAATTTTAATTGAAAATAAAAATATGTTTGGTGTAGAAGAAACCGTTATGGCAAAGGATATGAGCAAGGAATTGAAAACTATCTTTTTTAAACTTCCAGAATTGTTTGGAAATTTGGACGTATTAAAACTTGCCAAGAGTTTTACCCTGAATCAAAGGGCTCATGGTGCCATTGAACGGCTAGAGCAAATTTATGAAGTATTACAGGAATATGGCTATGAAAAATATATTTCCTTTGATCTAGGAATGTTAAGTAAGTTAAATTATTATACTGGAATTATTTTTAAGGCCTATACTTATGGAACCGGTGAACCGGTAGCAACCGGTGGTCGTTACGATCATTTGGTAGGTCAGTTTGGAAAAGAGGCACCGGCCATTGGCCTAGCAATTGTTATAGATCAACTGATGTTAGCCTTATCAAGGCAAAAACTGATTCCAGAGACCGAAGCCAGTGATACCTTAATTATCTATACAGAAAATTTCCGTAAACAGGCCATTGCTTTGGCAAAACATTTTCGTAAAGAGGGAATGACAACCATTCTACAAAAGTCGATCACTACAGTAGAACTATCCCAAATGCTTTCCTACGCAAAACAATGGAACATAGGAGGAATTTTATTACTTGATAGTGAGAGCGAAATTAAAGCAATTGAAAGCTCCACAGGCAGCGTGTCGTCAGCACAATTTTCAGAATTTCTGAATTAAGCCTTAGGATTCTATAAAAGTAAAATTGATATTAACTTAGGGAGGGAGTGTTAAATATATGCGATATATTACCTTTGCCCTAGCAAAAGGGCGTTTGGCATTACAGACACTGGAATTATTAGAGAGTATCGGTATACGATGTGATGAAATTAAGGATAAATCATCAAGAAAATTAATCTTTGTGAACGAAGATTTAAAACTAAGATTCTTCTTAGCAAAGGCAAGCGACGTCCCGACCTATGTAGAATATGGTGCTGCGGATATTGGTGTGGTTGGTAAAGATACCATTTTGGAAGAAGGGCGGAAGATGTATGAAGTACTGGATCTGAGACTTGGAAAATGCAGAATGTGTGTTGCAGGACCTTCCAAAGCCAAAGAACTCTTAGAGCAAGGTGGAATTATCCGAGTGGCCACCAAATATCCCAACATAGCTAAGGATTATTTCTATAATAAAAAGCATCAGACGGTAGAAATTATCAAACTGAATGGATCCATTGAATTAGCTCCAATCGTTGGCCTTGCCGAAGTTATCGTCGATATTGTAGAAACCGGATCCACTTTAAGGGAAAATGGTCTTTGCGTTTTGGAAGATATCTGTAATATTTCTGCCCGAATGGTGGTTAACGAGGTCAGTATGAAAATGCAACATGAAAGGATTACTCATATCATTAACAATATAAAGAATGTACTTACCAGGGAGGATGTTTAAGGTGAAAATAATAGAATTGAATTCAGAAACTAAGAAAAATATCCTAGAGGATTTGCTAAAACGTAGCCCCAACCAATATGAAAGTTATGCTGAAGCAGTGAACGATATTTTGAGAGAAGTAAGGATGAAAAAGGATGAAGCCCTATTCTCATTTACCAAACGCTTTGATCAGGCCGATATCAATTCAGAAAACATACGAGTAACCCAAGAAGAAATCGAGGCTGCCTATAATGAAATTGATCCAAAACTAATTGATATTATACGTAAGGCCCTTGTCAATATTGAGGTTTATCACAGTAAGCAGAAGCAATATAGCTGGTTTGATACCACAGAAAACGGAACCATCCTGGGTCAGAAAATCACCCCCATTGAAACCGTGGGGGTTTATGTTCCTGGGGGAAAGGCTGCTTATCCATCCTCTGTTTTAATGAATGTCATCCCTGCAAAAGTGGCTGGGGTTAGTCGAATTGTTATGACCACTCCACCGGATAAGGACGGTAAGGTGAATCCTGGAACCTTAGTTGCGGCAAAAGAAGCTGGGATCACAGAAGTTTATAAAGTGGGCGGTGCTCAAGCAATCGCAGCCTTAGCTTATGGAACCGAAAGTATTCCAAAAGTGGATAAAATAGTAGGTCCTGGAAATATCTATGTTGCCTTGGCTAAAAAAGCGGTTTACGGCCATGTAAGCATTGACTCGATCGCAGGACCCAGTGAAATTCTGGTATTAGCAGACGAAACAGCTAATCCCAAATATATTGCTGCTGATTTACTATCTCAAGCGGAACATGACGAGCTAGCCTCCTCCATCTTGGTTACTACCAGTAGGGAATTAGCAGAGAAGGTCTCCAAAGAAGTGGATATCTTTGTGTCCCAGCTATCAAGAAAAGAAATCATTCAAAAATCCCTAGATCAATATGGCTATCTTCTGGTTGCTAAAGATATGGAAGAGGCAATTGAAACCGTCAATGACATTGCCTCAGAGCACTTGGAAATCATGACAAAAGATCCTTTTATGGTAATGACTAAGATAAAAAATGCCGGTGCCATATTCCTGGGAGAGTATTCTAGTGAGCCTTTGGGAGATTATATGGCTGGACCCAACCACGTTCTTCCCACCAATGGTACGGCTAAATTCTTCTCCCCCCTAAGCGTGGATGATTTTGTAAAAAAATCCAGTATTCTATCTTATTCCAAAGAAGCCTTGGCACCACTCCAAGAGGATATTGTATTCTTTGCTAAATCAGAAGGATTGACAGCCCATGCCAATTCAATTTCTGTACGTTTTCAATAAAAAAAACATAAAAAATTCTTATATATTGAACAAAAAAATATAGCCTAAAAAATGGTTTCGTTTGACATTTGTTTCAGAAAATGTATAATTATATAAAGTTAGAAAAATATAAATACTGATTACTAATCACGATTATTATTTCATAATTTCCTCTACAATTCATATAAGGAGTCAAATCCAAACTTTATAAGTGGCTTAATAAAAGGCGTAATAAGAGGCTTAATAAGAGGATTTTTGTATTAAATCATATGGAATAAAAATCGTGTCACATCTATCTATAGAAAGGAAAATAGGATGAGCGAAAGAAGTTCCTTAATTAACCGAAAAACCAAGGAAACAGATATCCATATGGAATTTTGTATTGATGGAAGCGGAAAATCACAAATTGAAACTAATATAGGCTTCTTCAATCACATGCTTGAAAGCTTTTCTCGACATGGATTTTTTGATATGAAATTATCTGTCCAGGGTGATTTATATGTGGATTCTCATCATACCATAGAGGATACCGGAATCGTTCTCGGCCAGGCAATCAAATCGGCTTTAAAGGATAAGCAGGGGATTAAGCGTTATGGTTCTTTTCTCCTTCCCATGGATGAAACTTTGGTACTTTGTGCCATTGATTTGTCCGGGCGCCCCTACCTTTCTTATGATTTAACATTTACAACGGAAAAGATCGGTTATCTGGATACTGAAATGATTAAGGAGTTTTTTTACGCGGTTTCTTATCATGCAGGAATGAATCTACATATTAAAATGATTCATGGTTCCAATAACCATCATATTGCGGAAGCAACATTTAAAGCCTTTGCAAAAGCTTTGGATGAGGCTACCCAAATAGATGAACGTATTCAAGGAGTATTATCAACCAAAGGAACGATTAGCTAATCCATTTCCTATTTTTTATATAAGATGTATGATGGCAAAATCCAATCATTAACTATGAAAGCCTTGGCTAAGCCAAACATTATCTAAAAACGCCTTGGCTAAGTCAAACATTATCTAGAAAACGCCTTAGCTAAGCCAAACATTATCTAGAAAACGCCTTAGCTAAGCCAAACATTATCTAGAAATCGCCTTGGCTAAGTCAAACATTACCTATAACCACAAGCCATAGCTAATGATTATCATCTATAAAATGCAGCTGAATAAAGTATTTACTTACAGAAAGAGGGCATAAATTCCATGAAACTATTTCCAGCAATTGATATTAAAAATGGACAATGCGTCAGATTAAGACAAGGTAACTTCCAGGATGTTTTAGTTTATTCGGATACTCCTTCTAAAATAGCAAAAGAATGGGAAGCACAAGGGGCTTCCTTTATCCATATCGTAGATTTGGATGGAGCAGTGGTTGGATATTCTGTTAATGATGATGTTATTAAAGAAATCATTCAGACTGTAACCATTCCTGTCCAAATTGGTGGCGGGATCCGTACCATAAAAGATATCGATAACAAATTATCCCTAGGAGTAAATCGAGTAATTATTGGAACCAAGGCAGTAAAAGATCCTGGCTTCATTAAAGAAGCCTTAGCAACCTTCGGACCAGACAGAATTGTCATTGGAATTGATGCCAAAGATGGAATGGTTGCCATCGAAGGTTGGGAAGAAATCAGTAATTACCATGCAGTGAATTTGGCATTAGAAATGAAGAAAATCGGGGTCAGCACCATTGTTTACACAGATATTTCTAAGGATGGCATGTTACTTGGACCAAATATTTCCCATACCAAGGAAATCGTGGATGTTACTGGATTAAACATAATCGCATCCGGAGGGATTTCTTCTCTGAAGGATCTAGAAATGTTAGAGGAAATCAATGTTTATGGCGCAATCATTGGTAAAGCCCTGTATGAGAACCGAATAGAATTAAAAAAAGCCATTGATATGTTTGAAGCCTAATATATGCAGGAGGTAATCGAATGTCTATTAAAAAAATCATCCCCTATATCAATGCCCAAGAGGAAATTCCAGGGAATCTTATTGACTTAGCCTTAAGTTATTCCCATGGGGGAGCAGATGAGCTTTTCATCTATAATTATACGAAAGATGAAGGGTCTAGGGAAGAATTTTTATCTCTTGCAAAGGAGCTTTCTAAAAAAATAGATATCCCATTTTTCATAGGATGTTATATGGAGCGCTTGGAGGATGTTAAAAAAGCTCTATATACAGGGGCTAGCGCTCTTGTAGTGAAATATTCGATTTTGGAAGATAAAAGACTTCTAAAAGAAGCAAGTGGACGATTTGGTTCTGAGAAAATTATTGTGGAGCTTGATGGATCAGATGATAACTTCAATCAAGGATCAGAACTCAAGGACTTGCTATCAAATTCTTCCATTGGAATGCTTTTAATAAAAGCTTTTGATCTTAATAATGTTAAAAATGATTCTAGCTTTAACAAAGCTTCTATCGAAGATTTACCATTCCCCCTAATCCTTGACCTACCACTCCCAGTCATTCTCGGGGATCATCCGATTGGGAATGATCTTCATCCAATATTAACTTTAGGTAATTTCAAGGGAATTGCAAGTCATTTTTACGATAATAAAGATATCATGAAGGCAAAACATGCTTTAAAAATGAAAGGAATCCATGTCAATACTTATGAGAGTAAGATTCCTTTTTCTGAATTTAAGAAGAATTCCCAAGGGTTATTGCCAGTGATTACCCAGGATTATGAGACCGGTGAGGTTTTAATGCTTGCTTATATGAATGAGGAGGCATATAATAAGACTGTTGAAACTGGAGTTATGACCTATTATTCCAGAAGTAGAGACAAACTCTGGATCAAGGGTGAAAGTTCTGGAAATTATCAATATGTCAAGGAACTAAGCCTAGATTGTGATAAGGATACCATCCTAGCCAAGGTATCAAAAGCTGGTCCAGCTTGTCATACCGGTAGTAATAGTTGTTTCTTTACAGAATTGGTAAAGAAGGAGTATAATAATACCGATCCTCTTTCTGTTTTTCAGGATGTCTATCAGGTGATTATGGATCGAAAAATACATCCCAAAGAAGGTTCTTATACCAATTATTTGTTTGACAAAGGGATTGATAAAATCTTAAAAAAATGTGGTGAAGAAGCATCCGAGATTATTATTGCTGCAAAAAATCCTGGCTCAGAAGAACTGCGATATGAAATCGCGGATTTTCTATATCATATGATGGTACTTATGGTGGAATGTGGTCTGGATTGGGATGATATTACCCGTGAACTGGCACACAGAAAGTAAATGTCTAGATGATATTTCAATGACTAGATAATAAAATGTTCTCGTTAGACCACTTGTTTTACGAAGGATAAAATGAACGATTATATTATACAATTGGAGGCAGATGATAGTGAAAGCTTATGGCGTAAATGAACTCAGAAAGATGTTTCTTGATTTCTTCGAAAGTAAAGGACATCTCATACTAAACAGTTTTCCATTAATACCCCATAATGACAAAAGCTTATTGTTAATTAATTCAGGTATGGCACCTTTAAAGCCATATTTTACAGGACAAGAAATTCCCCCAAGGAAAAGAATAGCAACCTGTCAAAAATGTATCCGAACTCCTGATATTGAAAATGTTGGTAAGACAGCGAGACATGGTACATTTTTTGAAATGCTTGGTAATTTCTCCTTTGGAGATTATTTTAAAGAAGAAGCCATTGCTTGGTCTTGGGAGTTTTTAACCGAAGTAGTTGGTCTTGATAAAAACCGTCTTTATCCTTCCGTTTATGAGGAAGATGATGAAGCTTTTGAAATATGGAATAAAAAGATTGGCGTTTCTGCAGACCGGATTTATCGTTTTGGTAAGGAGGATAATTTCTGGGAGCACGGCGCTGGCCCTTGCGGACCTTGTTCTGAGATTTACTATGACCGTGGTGAAAAATATGGTTGTGGTAGTGAAGATTGTCGGGTTGGTTGCGAATGCGATCGTTTCATTGAGGTTTGGAACAATGTATTTACCCAGTTCAATGGAGATGGAAAGGGCAATTACGAAGAATTAGAAAATAAAAACATTGATACTGGTATGGGCTTGGAACGTCTTGCTACCATCGTACAAGACGTAAGTTCTATTTTTGATGTTGATACCATAAAAGCCATCCGTGATAAGGTATGTGAATTGGCCAATACCTCCTATCAAGTGGATGAAAAGAAGGATGTTTCCATCCGTAAAATCACAGATCATATTCGTTCTGTTACCTTTATGGCTTCCGATGGAGTAATTCCTTCCAATGAGGGTAGGGGTTATGTATTCCGTCGTTTGCTTCGAGGTGCTGCAAGACATGGAAGACTTCTTGGAATTCAGGGTAATTTTATGGCTGAATTATCCAAGGTTGTCATTGCGGAATCCAAGGATGGATATCCAGAGTTAGAAGAGAAGAAAGAATATATTTTAAAACTTCTTACCATTGAAGAAGAAAAATTCAGTAAAACCATTGACCAGGGACTTAGCATCTTAGCAGAGATGGAAAAGAAAATGGAACAGAAGAAGGCTAAGGTTCTTTCCGGTGAAAATGTGTTTAAACTTTACGATACCTATGGTTTCCCTAAAGACTTAACCAAAGAAATTTTGGACGAAAAGGGATACGAAATCGATGAAGAAGGCTTCAAAAATGCAATGGAAATTCAGAGAAAAACAGCCAGAAGCGCTCGAGGAACCACCAATTATATGGGTGCTGATGAAACTGTTTATGATCAGATTGATCCTAGTATAAGCTCTGAATTTGTTGGATATGAAAAACTTTCACATAGTTCCCAAATAAGCGTA
The DNA here is from genome assembly GCA_012839085.1 of Clostridiales bacterium. Classification (GTDB taxonomy): domain Bacteria; phylum Bacillota; class Clostridia; order Lachnospirales; family Lachnospiraceae; genus Mobilitalea. The sequence goes on along the minus strand of DUNZ01000054.1, from coordinate 5,823 downwards.
TTAACTACGGAAGAGGAATTGGTTGATGAATTACTTCTTGGACAGAAGGGTACTATTATAGTTAAGGAGACACCTTTCTATGCTACTAGCGGTGGTCAAGAGGCAGATACTGGTGTAATCACTACCAAGGATTCTGAATTTGTAGTAGAAGATACCATCAAGTTACTAGGTGGTAAGATAGCTCATGTTGGAAAAGTCACCAAGGGTATTTTCAAGATTGGTGACCAAGTCGATTTACAAGTAAATGAACAACAAAGAAATGATACAGCCAAGAACCATAGTGCAACCCATCTTTTACAAAAGGCTTTAAGAACTGTCTTAGGCTCCCATGTAGAGCAGGCAGGATCTTTAGTTTCAAAGGATTACTTACGTTTTGACTTTACTCATTTTTCTGCTTTAACAGCGGAAGAAATCAGCCGTGTAGAAGATTTGGTAAATGAACAAATAGCTAAAAATCTAACCGTTGATACAAAAATAATGAATATAGAAGATGCTAAAAAAGAAGGCGCCATGGCATTATTCGGGGAGAAATATTCCGATCAAGTCCGTGTCGTAATGATGGGCGACTATAGTAAAGAACTTTGTGGTGGTACCCATGTGGATCAAACAGGTTCTATCCTAGTCTTCAAAATTCTTTCCGAAACAGGAATTGCTGCTGGTGTTAGAAGAATTGAAGCATTAACTGGTAACGCTGTATTTGCATATTATAAAAAGATAGAAGAGCAGTTAGAAAATGTGGCTAAAGCAGCAAAAGCTGAACCTTCTATGCTGGTAAGTAAAATTGAAGCTTATATTGAGGAAATCAAAACTCTTCGCTCTGAAAATGAAAAGCTAAAGAGTAAATTAGCTAAGAATTCTCTAGGAGATATCCTAGATCAGGTTGTTGATATCAATGGTGTAAAACTATTAGCAGCAAAGGTTCCTGAGCTAGATATGAATGGCCTTCGTAACCTTGGTGATCAATTAAAGGATAATCTGGGTGAAGGTGTTGTAATCCTTGCATCTGCAACGGCTCCAGACAAGGTAAGTCTTTTGGCTATGGTTACCGATGAAGTGGTTAAAAAAGGAGCCCATGCAGGTAACATTATCAAAGAATTAGCTACCCTAGTAGGGGGAGGCGGTGGTGGTCGTCCTAACATGGCGCAAGCCGGTGGTAAAAATCCACAGGGTATCGATTCCGCCATTGCTAAAGCAAAAGAAGTACTTACCACTCAATTGTGTAAGTAAATATAGGCCGAAAAACTGTTGACGAAAATGAAAAATATGCTATAATCTTTATAGTGCTATTCAAATAAATACCCAAACAGTTGTATAGGCACAATACACAACTGGAGGGAGGTTAGGTGTGAGACTATGTCAAATGTTATTGTAAAAGATAATGAGACTTTAGACAGTGCTCTCCGCAGATTTAAAAGAAACTGCGCGAAAGCCGGTATCCAACAAGAGATCCGTAAGAGGGAGCATTATGAAAAGCCAAGTGTAAGACGTAAGAAAAAGTCTGAGGCGGCTAGAAAACGTAAATATTAATAATAAAAAGGACTTCCAATGATTTCATTGGAAGTTTTTTGCATTCTAATAGGAAAACATTGTCCCCTTTAGTCTACAAATGCTGAAAAATTCATATATTATTAACAGTACCTACTGATGTTAAGGGGGCAGTAATGAAAGGCAAGATTAAATCAACCCACAAGAAGTTCAAAAAAGAATCTATGAAACATCTCTATAAAGAAATAGAATCAAAAACTAAAATAAATTCTTATCAAAGACGATCCTATCTGGAAGAACTATCTGAACATCTACATTTACCAGCCGATGTAATAGCAGGAGCACCCATCATCACCGCAACAGGGCGTAACGAAATCTGTTTGGAAAATTACAAAGGAATTATTGAATATAATGGAGATTTCATTAAGGTACAAACAAAAGCCTGTAGAATTTGTATTGAGGGGAAAGAATTGAATATTCTTTATTTCACGGAAGACGAAATGCGAATCACTGGATTTATCCATGCAATCTATTACCAATGATGGATATACTGATACCTTTGGAGGTTAAGAGATGTTAAGAAAACTGATAAACTGGTTTCGTGGATATTTAACAATACGTATACAGGGTACTTCACCGGAACGGTTTATTAATCTATGTTGTAACAAAAAAATATTTATCTGGAATTTAAGACGGATTGATCAGAATTATGAATTCAATATATCCATTAAAAATTTCAAAAAATTAAAACCGATTGTAAGAAAGACTCACTTGGTTCCTCGTATTGTAAAAAAGCATGGTTTCCCTTTCTATTCCCATCGATATCGAAAAAGAAAAGGATTTTTAATAGGAGTCATCCTCTGTGCCGTCTTACTATACATAATGTCTTTATATATCTGGGATATTAATGTTTATGGAGGTTCAAAATATACTCCGGAAGCCATGTTAAAATTCCTTAATCAAAACCAAATCTATACCGGTATCAAAAAAAAGAAGGTGAATTGTCAGGAAATCGAAGAAAGGATTCGATTGGAATACAAAGATATCGGTTGGGTTTCCGCTGAAATAAAAGGTACAAGGCTCAATATTAAAATAACAGAAACCAGTATGCCAGCACCTGCTATCATAGCGAGAGCTCCTAGCCATATTGTTGCTACCAAAGATGCCATCATTCGACGTATGGTTACCAGTAGTGGAACTCCTATGGTGAAAGTAGGAGATGTGGTGAAAAAAGGGGATATACTTGTTTCTGGAATTCTTACCATTAAAAGTGATTTTGATGAAATTTTGGACTTAAAACCTGTGATTGCCGATGCAGAAATTCTTTGTAAATCCTATTATGATTATAAGGATGTTTTCTCCATGGATTATATTAAAAAAATCTATACGGGAGATCAGATTACCCGCTATTATATGACCTTGGGAAGGGAAAAAATATTTTTATATAAACCTAGTATTCGCTATGATAAATATGATATAATCGATAATGAAAATACTTTCCATATTACGGATAGTTATTACCTTCCTTTTCGCTATGGAACCGTAACCATTCGAGAATATATCGAACAAAAAAGAAGCTATTCCCAGGAGGAAGCCATTTCCATAGCAAAAGAAAAATTAAAACGTTATTTTGATCAATTGAATGAAAATGGAGTTTTGATACTTGAAAATAATGTAACAATAACGATAGAGAATAACTCCTGTATCACTCAGGGAAGAATTATTGTTGAGGAACCTGCTTGGGAATATAAAACGATACAGGAAAGCGAGTGGAGGATCGAACAAACCGATGAGCATAATGGAGACAATAATTGACATACCTGCCGATCATGAAAGAAATATTTTTGGCCAATTTGATGCATTTGTTAAAATAATAGAGAAAACATTAAATGTAACCATCATTGCAAGAAATGATGAAATCAAGGTAATTGGTTCTGGAGATAATGTATCAAAAGCAAAGAATGTATTTATGCAGCTGTTAGAGTTGTCAAAAAGAGGCAATACCATAACCGAGCAAAGTGTTAATTATGCCATACATTTAAGTTTGGATAATAGAGAAAGCGAAATTGTAGAAATTGACAAGGATTTAATTTGTCATACCATTAATGGAAAACCAATCAAACCAAAAACAGTAGGTCAAAAATCTTATGTTGACATGATTCGTAAAAAAATGATCGTGTTTGGTATTGGCCCCGCAGGTACTGGTAAAACTTATTTAGCCATGGCCATGGGGATTACTGCATTTAAAAACGACGAAGTAAGTCGTATTATATTAACTCGACCTGCCATAGAAGCGGGAGAGAAGCTAGGTTTTTTACCAGGGGATTTACAGAGTAAGGTGGACCCCTATTTAAGACCCCTTTATGATGCCCTATATCAGATTATGGGACCGGATGCCTATATAAAGAACACAGAAAAGGGATTGATCGAGGTGGCTCCTCTTGCTTACATGAGAGGTAGAACCTTGGATAATGCCTTTATCATATTGGATGAGGCTCAAAATACAACTCCTGCCCAGATGAAAATGTTCCTAACTAGAATTGGTTTTGGTTCCAAAGTAATCATCACAGGAGACTTGACCCAAAAGGATCTACCAACAGGAACAAAATCAGGGCTGGATATTGCCTTAAAAGTACTCAATAAAATCGATGATATCGGATTTTCCTATTTAACCAGCCAGGATGTTGTAAGACATCCTTTGGTTCAAAAAATTGTAAAAGCCTATGATTCATACGAGGAAATGCAAAGACGAAGTACTAAAAAATCCGAGCAAACTAAAATCAAGCTTCGTAAAATGAATTTAAAATCTGAAAGGATCAAGAGTAATCGTTATGAAGGCAGGTAAAAGAATGATGGATCACGGTAACTCCGTGCATACAACACCTTCTACAACTGTAGAAACCAAAAACACAAGATGGTATCACCAAGTTCTCTTAAATGGCTTACCAATTTTTTCTATGGTTATCATGATCCTTCCAGGAATAATCCATCATATTCATGTAGTTGATATTATAAAGATAGGTATTCTGACCTTTATTTTAACTTCATCCACGGTATTTTATATTCGCTGGAATAAGGATCATATTCTTTATAGAAAATCATCCGAAGCTATCATAGGAATCAGTTACCTAATATCTCTTCTTTTCCTGGTATTGTTTCCGAGACAAGATATTTTATTATGGATGCTTGGTGGATTGATTGTATCCATGCTGATTGATAATAAATTAGGATTGTTGCTCCATTTTAATTTTTCCTTTATACTCAGCATATATCGATCCTTACGCCCAGAATTTTTAATCTTGTTTTTAATCCTGGGTGCCTTGATCTGCTTTTTATCTACTTCTTTATGTAAGAAAGATACTATGATTTACGCATCCATTATTGTTTTGTCTACACATATAACGTTATCCTTTGTTATCAATAATTTTCTGTTCTCCACTGAAACAGGCAATAACTATCTTATATCATTTTTCAGTGTTTTTATTGTACTTGTCATGGCTACTTTGATTTATCACATGGTTAGAAAATATATTTACAAAGATAATCAAAGCTTGGAAACCATGAATTTCAATAGAGAAGCAGCTGTATCTGGTGATACTCTTGTTATAAGTGAAATAGAGGATGATAGGAGCAATATGGAAGAAGCTCCATATGCCATAGATACAAGGACAAGTTATGAATTATTGCTAAAGGAAGACAATGAATTGTTGTCCCGCTTGAAGGATTTCTCTTTAACCATTTATCAGCATGGATTGCAAATTGGCGATTTATCCAGCCGGGCAGCTAAGTTAATTGGAGCAGATGAAATGCTTGCCAAGGCCGGGGGACTTTATCATGAAATTGGTAAAATAAATGGTCCCAATTATATTGAGGAAGGACTAAAACTTGCAGAAGAATATAAATTTCCCAAGAAACTAATTGGAATCCTTCGTCAACACAACATCAAATATGACAAACCCACTTCTGTGGAGGCTGCTATTGTCATGCTATCGGACAATGTGGTATCAACCATAGAATACATAGAAAAATCCGGTGATTCCAAATATCCAACCAATAAAATCATCGATAATATTTTCCAAATGAGAATGGATAAGGGAACCTTTGATGATGCCGGATTATCCGTTAAGGATTTTAAGGAACTAAAAGCATTTTATATTGAAGAATTTTCAGATAGAAATTAAGAAAAACTAGTGGATAAAGGCGGTTATTAAAATGACAATTCATATAGAAAATGAATCAGAAGAAAGTTTAGAGTTTAATTATCAGGAAATCATCCAAAAAGTAGTAGAGGAATGTCTTGATTTTGAAGAATGTCCTTATGAAGCAGAAGTGAATATT
>DUNZ01000053.1 GCA_012839085.1 Clostridiales bacterium | reverse complement strand
GCATTTGATATGTCAAAAATGCATGTATTTGATAAAGAAACCGAAATGGTTATTACTAACTAATATATGACATAATTGTATTTATATAGGGAACACTTAGTGTTCCCTTTTTTTGTTTGGCTCTAAGGCAGTAATGGAGTATAATTCAATGGAATCACACTTCAAAACTTGACCTAATGGCCTATATATTGTCAGCAAGCTGGTTATGCTTTCATTGGGGGACGTAAGGAAGACAGTTTTAATTCAAAGGAAAAGCTCGTGTTTTAGACAGGTAAAAGGTGGAATTATATAGAATTAAATAGAAAAACCAAAAACAGAACAATATTGTTTAATTAATAAACAATATTCCTGATCTTGGGTTTTGATAAAAGTATACGAAAAAAATTATGATAATTTTATGAATTCTGTTTACTTCTTACGAATTCAATGTTAAAATATGTTTTGTAAACATGTATTTTATAGAAAAACTCAAATATAATATATAAAGGGAGTGAATGTATGATTTCCAATCAGATACTTCAAAATACTATAGATGGCTTAAAGGGCATTACACGGATTGATATTTGTGTTATGGATACAGAAGGAAAAGTCCTTGCTACCACAATTGATAATGCTGAACAATATGAAAATGCAGTGCTTGCTTTTGTTGCATCACCAGCCGATAGTCAAGCGATTCAAGGCTATCAATTCTTTAAGGTGTTTGACGAGCATCAATTAGAATATGTAATTTTAGCAAAGGGTGACAGCGAAGATGTTTTTATGATTGGAAAGATTGCTTCCTTCCAGATTCAAAATCTCTTGGTTGCCTATAAAGAGAGATACGACAAAGATAATTTTATCAAGAATCTACTCCTTGATAATTTGCTTTTGGTCGATATCTATAATCGTGCAAAAAAACTTCATATCGATACAGAAGCTAGACGGGTTGTCTATATCATTGAGACAAAATACGAAAAGGATGTCAATGCTCTTGAAACTGTAAGGAGCCTTTTTGCAGGAAAAACAAAAGACTTTATTACAGCTGTGGATGAAAAGAATATCATTTTAGTGAAAGAAGTAAAACAGAATGAAACTTACGAGGATCTAAACAAGACAGCAAAGATTATTCTCGATATGCTAAATACTGAGGCAATGACCAAGGTGCATGTGGCATATGGAACCATAGTAAATGAGATTAAGGATGTTTCTAGATCTTATAAGGAAGCCAAAATGGCACTTGATGTCGGAAAAATCTTCTATAATGGAAGAAATATCGTAGCCTATAATAATCTAGGTATCGGAAGACTTATTTATCAATTGCCTATGCCTTTGTGTAAAATGTTTATAAAAGAAATTTTTGAAGGCAAATCTCCAGATGATTTTGATGATGAGACCTTAACAACCATTAATAAATTCTTTGAGAATAGCCTCAATGTGTCTGAAACTTCTAGACAGCTGTATATTCATAGAAATACCTTGGTTTATCGTTTGGATAAATTACAAAAGAGTACGAATCTTGATTTGCGTGTCTTTGAAGATGCCATTACATTTAAAATCGCACTAATGGTTGTAAAATATATGAAGTACATGGAACAACTGGATTATTAATGGTGCTACTGGAATACGATTCGTGAATACAGAATGATAGGGTAGGTTCCTTTTACCTTACCTACATAATAACGGTGTTTAAATAGATGATATTTATGCACCGTTATTCATTCATATGTATGGAGAAATGTACTTCCGAAGCCCAGTTGAGACATCGGGGAGATAGGAGGACAATATGAAGAAGAATTTTTATACTGGT
>DUNZ01000052.1 GCA_012839085.1 Clostridiales bacterium | reverse complement strand
TGATAAATCGCTTGCTTTTGAAATGTATCCCATAGATAAAAGGATATGTCCCCATCAGCCAGATTGGATTTGTAGTAGAATAAACTATTGTCTAATTTGACTGCCTTTTCTGGAACCCATATGGCATCACAACTATGTATTGTTACCCCGAGGTCTTCAACATTTTTTTCTTGGCAAGAAAAAGAACGTAATTTTTTGTTAATCCGAAAGGATCCCTTTGTACTTATAGAAACAGACATCCCTGCAATATTCAGCCAAAAGGTCATGAGTTTCCTCCTATGAATGAATCGATAAATCGATATGTAAATAAGATCAACTACAAACATTTCCTCCTACCGATACAATTTTACAGCGTGTACTAAATCCCAAAAGCCATGCTAAAAATATAATGATAATATTGGATCCTTTGATATCGGTTCCGCAAGTTGCCAATCGTTCCTCTGGCCGAAGCTCTATCATTTCAATTGTTGGTTTTGTGTAAGTTTTCATAATTTTTGCCCTCCCTTTCTTTACGTTCCTTTGCGCATTGGCAAAGATATGACGCAGGTACTTCATAACTACCTGTTTCATTCATTAATCTAGCTGGACAAGTCATGCAATATTCTTTTAAATCACAAGCACTGCATTCCTTACATTTGGGAATTTGAGAACATTGCCTAATTAAACTTTCCCAAGCCGAAAGAAATCCTTCTTCAAAAGGATACGCCTCTGGTTTGTTCATGATGGAACAGGGAACCATTCTACCATCCCAAGTTACCCAAAAAGTATTTTTCCCACAACTACATGGGAAGGGGTCATCTTCCTGAAATCCAATCTCTAAAAGTTCTTTATGGATGTTCAAAGAATCTTCTGACAAAGGTTCGGATAAATTTACCTGGTGAGCTTGAGCGGCACTATGTATTTCTTCTAGATCCACCAGTTCCTTGGGTGACAGGCGCATTTCATCATAATTCTTACCCAGATGATCTCGCCTGGGAGAAACATAATTAACCACTCCCAGTTTAATTCCACGGATCCCTGCGATTTCCTTCATCTTTTCAAATTCATGTATATTGTCCTTAACCACTGTGGTTCTTATCTGTAGGTTCACTCCCTGATCTAATAATAGATCAATTCCCCGAAGTGCCCTATGAAAACCATCACCATTGCCACAGATTTTCTCATAGCTTTCCTGTGATGCTCCATATAAGGTAATTTCAATCTGAGAGGGAGGTCTAGAACCTAACCAAGAGGCTATCTGTGGTGTTATTAGGGTTCCATTAGAGTAAATTGTAGTTGTTAAGCCCATCATAGAAATCTCGGTATAAATTTCTCGAAAATCACTTCTAGCAAAAACCTCTCCTCCAGTCAAAAGTATAAACAACATGCCCATATCCCTAGCTTCTCTGGCAAGTTCAATCCATTCTTTTGCACTAGGTTCCTTATAAAGCACCTTGCTATCATCAATTTTGTGGCTCATATAACACATTTTACATCCTAGATTACATCTTCCGGTAAGCTCAAATTCTCCGATCAAGGGAATATGCTGTTTCATCGATTTCATTCCTAAAAGTGCACTAAGCTGTCCCCATTTCATATTCCGTCTCCACCAGTCCACTTTTTATAATCGTCGCCAAAAACTCCCTTGTATCTGACACGGCTGTTTCTTCATCAACATCATATTCCATAGTAAGTGCTTTCACCAGTCCCTCTTCATTCTCTACCCCGGACTCTAGACTCTTCCAAAGAAAGGCTCCACTTTCACTTAGGCAGATCAGGCCGTTAAATTCCACAACCCTCTCTCCAATCGGGACAACAATCCACGAACCGGCAATCTCCCTTAACATAAATCCATCTCTAACTCTCATCCATTCTCCCCCTGATATGCATTAATTATAATTAGCGCAATAATCATAAGACCCTAATTATTTTTATCTCAATTATAATATTTGTAATAATACTTATACTTTTTCCCAGTGTATTCATGGGGATTCTTAACTACATCATAACGGTTCAATACAGCGCCAAGAATCCTACAATGTCCTTTGGAAAGCTGTTTTAAAATTTTTTGTGCAAACTTATGACTTATTGCATCCGCTTCAATTACCAGAAGTACCCCGTCAGATTGCTCTGCCGCAATAGCACTATCAATGACACTGCCAAGAGGCGGTGTATCAACAATGACGTAATCGTATACTTTACGAAACATCTCCATCAAATGGCCAAAGGTTTCACTACCTAAGAGCTCTGCAGGATTCGGAGGTATTGGGCCAGAAAAAATAATATCTAGATTTTCAATATTGGTTTCATATAAGACATCACTTAGACTGTACTGCCCAGTCAGATAGTGGGATAACCCAAGAACCTCATGATCTGGCTTATATCTACCTACAATAACAGATTTACGTAAATCAGCATCGATAAAGACTACTTTCTTCCCAAACTCTGCTAGGGACATTGCTAGATGAAAAGACACATTGCTTTTCCCTTCATTGGGAAGACAACTGGTTAAGCAAATAACCTTAGTATCCTTTCCACAAAACAAGATATTGGTACGCAGCTGCTTATATGCCTCATTACTCTTAAAACTTAATTTATGTACATTTTCTAAATTAACTTGCAACATTTCTAATCCTCCTTTAGATGATTGAGACGGCTGCTTCCTCAACATCTTTTTCTTTAACTTTCCGTTTCTTAATCCGCTTCTTCTTATCTTCCCTTACCTCAGTGGGAATCATCCCCATTACGGTAATTCCTAGATGCTTTTCGATATCTTCTGCACTTCGAATATTATCATTTATAACATAGAGAATAATAATTACTGCTGAACTTAGTATTATTCCAATAATTCCTCCGGAAATAAAACTTCTGCGAATATTCTGATTATAGGGTTTCTTAGGAATGTTACCATATTCAACAATATTTACTTTTTCAGTCTCCATAATATTACACATTTGTTCTGCCGCAACTTCAGCAACTGCATCCACTAATATCTTAGCCGTCATTGGGTCTTTATGCATGACACTGATATAAAGAATTCTAGATTCTTGTGGGTTGTTGATATAAATCATACTTTCTAAGGCCTCTGGGGTAATATCGACCCCAGTAATATTAATAACCTTTTCCAATACCGGACGACTCGTAATTAAAATCATATAATCTTGAGTAAGGTGTCTTCCTGTTTGCAAGTCAGATATGGTTGTTTTGCTCTCATCCTGACGATGAATCACATAGAAACTGGTCTTTGATTCATAAACTGGTGTCTTAATATATTTATTATATAACCCTAAGGACAGAGAACAGAAAATACCTACCAGTATAACAATCCATAGCTTATGAACCCATATGTAAAAGATTTCTTTTAGGTCAATTTCCATAAAATCAACATTTTTTTCTTCCATATACCATATCTCCATATCTTAATAATGTACTTTAACTTTATAAAAGGATTATCCTTTTTTTTCCAATGTCCAAATTATATAATACATGCATTGCAAAATCAACCTTTCCGTTATAAAAAAACATTCTTTCGATTTACAGTTTTTACTTTTTTTATACAATCCTAGTTATGGTTCCCTTCCAATAGACTAAAAACGACTTTTTTATATAATTACTTTTATAATTATTTATTTTTCATAAATATTTATTAATTTGTATAATGATCGATTTATACTTATCTATTATTATTCTGTTTTTTATATATTTTTGGTAACACAGCCCTATTATCTCTGAGTTAAAGAATCTTCCTAGTACTTTTTATAAAAGAAACTAGTCAGCCAAACAAATAAACCTGCTTATACATAAAAAAATGGCTTTTCCAGTAGTTAAGCCACTAGAAAAGCCATTTTTTATTTATATAATATACCTTCTCCTATTTCTTTACATGATGGCATGCCACTAGATGTCCCTGTTTCATTTCCAACTTAGGTTTTTCCTGACGGCAAATTTCAGTTGCATGAGGACAACGGCTTGCAAAAGGACAACCCTTTGGTGGATTAATGGGACTAGGTACATCGCCACCTAAAATATCCCTCTTTTTACTTGCCTCTTTATCAGGATCCGGAATAGGAACTGCGGAAAGCAAGGCCTTGGAATATGGGTGTAGTGTCTTCTCATAAAGTTGATCACTGGTGGCCAACTCTACGATATTTCCAAGATACATAACCGCAATACGGTCACTGATATATTTCACGATATTTAAGTCGTGGGCAATGAAAAGATAGGTTAAATTTAATTTCTTTTGCAGATCATGAAGTAAGTTGATGATCTGAGATTGAATGGATACGTCCAGAGCAGAAATCGGCTCATCGCAAACGATGAATTCTGGTTCAATTGCTAAGGCTCTTGCGATACCGATACGCTGACGCTGTCCACCAGAGAACTCATGAGGGAATCGATTGGCATGCTCACGATTTAAACCAACCAGCTCTAAAAGCTCATAGACTCTCTCTTGGCGTCTCTTTTTATCGTACATTTTATGAATAATCATACCTTCTTCAATAATGGAACCAACTGTCATTCTAGGATCCAGTGAGGAATAAGGATCCTGGAAGATAATCTGTGCCATCTTGGAGTAGGCAAATAAATTTTTCTTTGTAATTTCAATGTCTTTTTTTCCGTGGTAAAGTATTTTACCGGAAGTTGCAGGATAAATACCCATCAGCACCTTACCAAAGGTAGATTTTCCACAGCCTGACTCTCCTACTAGGCCTAAGGTTTCACCCTTATAGATGGTCAAGTTTACATGATTGACTGCTTTTAGAATACCTTCTGAAACTTTAAAGTGCTTTGATACATCCTGAATTTCAATTAATACATTATCGTCAACTTTTTTTTCTGGCATATTCATAGTTTTCATATCCATCATTGTTCACCTCCTGCCTGATCTTTTGGGCAGTCCGGATGTGGTAACCAACAAGACCCATGATGTCCCTTTCCTACTTCAAATTCTGCAGGTGGAGCCTCATAACAAATCTTCATGGCATACTTACATCTGCTGGCAAATGGACACCCTACTGGAGGATTTAATAGATCTGGAGGGGTTCCTGGAATGGAAACCAATCTTTCATCCCTACTCATCTCCGTTGTCGGAAGACTCTTCAATAAGGCCTTGGTATATGGATGGGCAGGATGATAGAAAATATCTCTCGCAACTCCACTTTCTACAACTTTACCAGCATACATTACAACCACACGATCCGCCATACTTGCCACAACACCTAGGTCATGGGTAATCATAATGATGGCTGTGTTGGTTTTTTTCCCAATTTCCTTCAAAAGCTCCATAATCTGTGCTTGAATAGTAACATCCAGTGCTGTAGTAGGCTCATCAGCAATAAGAAGTTTTGGTGCACAAGAAAGAGCCATGGCTATCATAACTCTCTGCCTCATACCACCAGAAAATTCATGAGGATATTGCTTTGCTCTTTGTTCGGGATTTGGAATTCGCACCAACTCAAGCAAACGAATGGCTTCTTTATGTGCTTCTTCCTTGGTCATCTTTCTATGGTTACGGATGGCTTCCGTTAATTGTTTTCCCACTTGCATGGTTGGATTAAGACAGGTCATAGGATCTTGGAAAATCATGCTGACATCTTTTCCACGGATCGCCATCATTTCTTTTTCTGTTGCATTTACAATGTCTTTATCACATAAAATGATTTCTCCGTTCACGATTCTAGCTGGAGGCATCGGATTTAATTTCATAATAGTTTGTGCCGTAACACTCTTACCGCAGCCACTCTCGCCGACAATGGCAAGTACTTCGCCCTCATGTAAATCAAAAGAGACACCTCGTACTGCCTTAACCTCACCGGCATAGGTATCGAAGGAGACATGTAGATCTTTCACTTCTAAGATTTTACTCATTACATTACCTCCTTAACTTAGGATCCAAGGCATCCCGTAGACCATCCCCCAAAAGGTTGAAGGATAACATAGTCAAACTGATGCAGACTGCAGGAATAATTAATTGTGAAGGGTACTGCTGGAATACTTTAACACCATCGTTGGCTAAGGTACCCCAACTTGCCAAAGGCACAGGAACACCCAAGCCGATAAAGCTTAGGAAAGATTCCGTAAAAATGGCACTGGGAATTGCCAAGGTAATATTGACAATCACCACGCTTAGGGAGTTGGGAATCAGATGCTTAAATATAATTCGTAAAGCTCTTGCACCCATTACCCTGGAAGCAATAATATAGTCTTGCTCTTTTAAAGCCATAATCTGCCCACGTACCAGACGAGCCATACCCGTCCAGCCAACAGCAGCATATGCAATAACCATGGTCATAACCCCGTTAATTTCTTTGGGCAATACCATCATTAATAAAATAACGATAATCAAATAAGGAATACCATTGATAATCTCAATGATACGCATCATGATATTATCTACTGCTCCGCCAACATAACCGGAGATTCCACCATAGATAATACCGATAATCACATTAACAAATACCGCCGTAAATGATATAAATAATGAAATTCTAGCGCCTGACCAGATTCTGGTAAATATATCACGGCCTAGTGTATCTGTTCCAAACAAATGCACATGTCCGTCTACTGGATCCTTATAGCCCATTTTTGCATAGGAATGTGTTAAATGCTGCTCACTTACTTCATAAGGAGATAACATAGGCACAAAAATTGCAAGAATTGCTATGATTCCTATGATACCAAGACAAATCATGGCCGCTTTATTTTTTGAAAGACGCTTCATGGCATCTTTCCAATAACTAGTGCTAGGTCTTGTTATGGTTCCACCCTCGGATGCATTTGCCCCAACCCACTCGAAACGAGCCTTATCTATTCTGTCCATTGTATCACTCCTTTGCATCCGTAAGTTTAACACGGGGGTCAATAAATCCATAAGCAAGATCGACAATCAGGTTCGCTAATACCAGGAAGGTTCCATAGAAGAGGGTAATTCCAGAAATCATGGTATAATCCTGAGTCTGTATGCTTTGTACGAAGAATTTACCCATACCAGGTATGGAAAATATATTTTCAACGACGAAGGCTCCCGTAAGAACAGAGGCCGCAATTGGTCCAATCACTGTAATAACTGGCATGATTGCATTTCGAACGGCATGCTTCCATATGATTTTTCTCTGGGACAATCCTTTGGACTTTGCTGTCTTAATATAATCCTGTCCCAAAACATCCAACATACTCGTTCTCATAAGCCTTGAAATGGTCGCTAGAGATCCAAAGCTTAATGCAAAGGCCGGTAAGATTTTACTGGAAAATGAATCCCATCCCGTAATGGGGAACATCTTAAATCCAGTCACTTGGAAAAGTTTTAATCCTAAATAATACTGTAAAATTGCACCTACAATAAAGCTTGGTACAGATACACCTATAATAGCGATAAACATGGTTAAGGTATCTCCTATTTTCCCTCTCTTTACCGCTGCAACAATTCCTAAAAATACTCCCATAATGGTAGCAAAGATTAATGATCGAATTCCCAAATCAAAGGAATAGGGAAATGCCTGTTTGATAATATCAACTACAGGACGCCTACTTTCCATTGAGATACCAAAATCTCCTCGGAATATATTTTTCAGATACATTATAAACTGTGTCATCATCGGCTTGTCTAGTCCGTATTTTTCATTTAACGCTTTCAATGTAGTCTCAGGTATTGCCTTTTCTCCAATAAAAGGATCTCCAGGCAATAAACGCATCATAAAAAAGGTTAAAGCAACTAAGACAAGCAAAGTTAAAATAGCATAAAATAAACGCTTTACTATATATTTAATCACATGCAGTCCTCCCTTCTGTTGTCTTTTTTATGATAGTTCATTGAGAATTCCTAAGATTCATTGACGCTATAAGAATTGACATCCTATATTGCTTTTTTGATCTTCACTTTAAAGAAATCCCTTTAAAGTGATAAAGTAACATAGGATGGCAATTCTAATAACAGCCAATCTTCAATCTAATTCTCGACTATTCATTACATGTTCCACATATTCTACTAACTTTCTCTTTTCTCTGGCGAAGTTTTTTGATTTTTTTCAAAAAGACAAGTGCGGATTGCCAGAGTGCAATCCCGCACTGCCTTCTAATAATAATATTATTGTTACCTATTTCCTAGGATATAATATATTATTTTGCTAATTTTACAAATCTAAAGTTCATATCCTGGAATGCAGATCTAATTACACCCGATTCGATTTTTTCACTTACGATATAATCTCTAGATCTCCAGTAGATAGGTCCAACAGGTAGATCTTCCATTACAATTTTCTCAAGTTCAACCAAGTATCCGAAACGAGTTTCAGTATCTAATTCAGTACGAACCTTATTTAATAGCTCATCGTATTCTGGATTAGAATAACTTCCGTGGTTATTACCATTTCCTGTTTCAAACATATCAAGGAATGTCATAGGATCGTTGTAATCAGGACCCCAACCAGAGAATACGATTTCGAAATCTTTGTTTGACATTCTCTCAAGTCTGCTCTTGAAAGGCATGGTTTCAATAGTAATGTCAATTCCAAGGTTAACTTTTAACTGCTCTTGAATAAATGCTGAATTAAGCATAGCTGCATCAGTATCATCGGCAATCATAGAGAAGCTTACACTATCTACACCAAGTTCATTTAATGCTGTTTGATAATACTCTTTTGCTTTCTCCACATCAACCACAGGAACTAATTCGCCAACTTCTTCTTTGAACTTTTTCTCAAGTCCGTTAACTGCAGGTGCTGTAAAGGATACCGCTGCTACAGAATCATTTTTTACAATATTATCAATAAATGCTTGCTTGTCAATTGCATAAGTGATTGCTTTACGAAGGTTGTCGTTTTGCAAGTACTCATTATTTAAATTGTACTCAAGATAGAATGTGGAACCATCGGAATATTGATAAACAGGGTAATTCTCATTTTTCATCATCTTAGCTTGATCACCATTTACACCGATAACGTCAACTTCTCCTGCTTTAAATGCATTCATAGCTGCATTGGAATCGTTGATCATAACCATATTGATCTTCTCAAGTTCAATCTTGTCTGCATTGTAGTAATCAGGATTCTTCTCAAGAACGATTTTGTTTTCATGTTCCCAAGAAGTCATAATGAATGGTCCATTGTATAGCATCTTATCAAAGTCAGTACCATAAGCATCACCAAATTCGTTGTATGCTTTTTCATTAACAGGTGCAAATACACCAAATGCTAAAGTATCAAGGAAATAGGAAGTAGGATTTTCAAGAGTTACTTCCAATTGATAATCAGAAAGTGCCTTGAAACCTAATTCTTCTTTACCTACAGTACCCTGGTTATATGCTAAACCATTTTTGAATACATAACCAAAATAAGCATAGTCAGATGCAAATTCAGGGGTAAGTAGTGCTGTCCAAGCAAATACAAAATCGTGAGCGGTAACTGGATCCCCATTGGACCACTTCATATCTTCACGAAGATTAAATGTATACACTAAACCATCATCACTTACGGTCCAATCCTTTGCCACACCAGGCTTAACCTGATCATTTTCATCCAGGGTTACCAGATTTTCAATAATGTGACGAAGTACGGTAAATGATGTTGTATCCGTTGTAGTTACAGAGAACATTTCTGGTGGTTCAGAAGAAATATTAACTGTAATCGCATTTTTCTCTGAAGTACCTGGATAAGAAGCTGTATCTTTGCTTCCATTGTCTGTAGACTTAGTTCCACACGCTGCTAATAAAGAAGCAGACAATGCTAAAACAAGAAGTCCAGATGTAAGTTTTTTTAACTTCATAAATAAGTCCCTCCCTTAAGTATAAAAAAAGAAGTATACATGTATACACTTCCTTTAGTGAATGTAGTATCAATATATACCATAAAATCAATTTAGTCAATATTATATCCATTTCCAAATTAAAAGTTATTTTTGGAAACTAGGGAAAATCTTACCACCAATCTTTTCTTCTCCAAGGCAATCACATATTAATCTAGGCAACATATAATGTGACATAAAGGAGTGATGCACATGTCCCTTCCCTATGAAATTGGTATTTTTGGCGGTGATTTGCGCCAAGTATACTTAGCAAAATCCCTAATTGACAAGGGGTATCGGATCCATACCTATGCTATAGCTGATGATGTTAATCATAAGCAATGCAATCAATTATACACCTTAAATGAGTTGTTTGAAAATAGTAATGTTTTGGTTGGTCCGATTCCTATGTCTAGAGATAAGGTAAATATCACTGCCAAAAAACCTCCCACTGATTTGACCATTGCCCATGTGGCTTATTTATTGAAAGAACACCATATATTTATCGGCGGAAACATTCCTTCACCGATTGTAGAGCTCTGTAAATCAAAGCATATCCCTTACTATGATCTTATGAAGGATGAGAAGATCACGATATTAAATGCTATCGCAACCGCCGAAGGTACAATTATGGAGGCAATCAAGGAAAGTGATCGCAATCTCCATGGCAGTAATAGTCTGGTCCTAGGTTATGGACGTTGCGCAAAAGTCTTGGCCGACAAGCTAAAGGGGTTGGGTGCTATCGTTACAGTTGCCGCTCGCTCCAAAGAAGCTCTTGCCTATGCCCAAGCTGCCGGTCACCAAGCTGTGCACTTGTCCAATATTAAGTGTATTTTACCCTCTTTCCAGTTTATCTTTAATACCATACCCGCATTAATTCTGGATTCAGCTTCCCTGGAGCTTGTAGACAAATCCGTTACCATTATCGATATTGCAAGCGCACCAGGAGGCCTTGACTATGAACACGCAAAAGACTTAAAAATAAATGCCAAGCTATGTCTCGGGATTCCGGGAAAGGTGGCACCTAGAACATCTGCTAATATATTGAGCACTGAAATCCATTCCTATTTGAAAGAAAGAAGTGATTAAATGACCCTGAACCAAAAAAATATAGGTTTTGCTTTAACCGGATCATTTTGCACATATGATAAGGTATTTTTGCAGATCGAAAAGCTGGTAGAAGAAAAAGCAAATGTGGTTCCAATATTTTCTAATTTCTCTCAAATGACGGACACTAGATTTGGAAAAGCAAAAGATTTTTTTGACCGAGCGAAGTCGATTACTGGAAAGGATCCCGTAACCACAATTGTAGAAGCGGAACGAATAGGGCCAAATCACATGTTAGATCTTGTAATAATTGCACCTTGTACAGGGAATTCGCTTGCCAAACTGGCCAATGGTATCACCGATTCCCCTGTTCTAATGGCAGCAAAAAGCCATCTTCGCAATGAAAAACCAGTGGTAGTTGCAGTTTCCACCAACGATTCCCTAGGTGCAAATTTAAAAAACATTGGTTTATTAATGAATGCAAAGAACCTTTACTTTGTCCCCTTTGGTCAGGACAATTATAAAATGAAACCAAAGTCCATGGTGGCCAATTTTGAACTTATTATTCCGACACTGGAAGCAGCACTGGATGGAAAACAGCTCCAACCTGTGATCCTAGCCCCTCACTAAAGACAGTGATACATCAAATAGAATCATAGATCGGCTTTTTAGCTGACGTTTTATTCAAGCTCGGCTTGAAAGATACTAAATCATACAGCCTAAAAATAAATCCCTGCAAGATGATATAAGCAAGCGTGGCTGTCACGCTTGCTTTCCTATCTTATGGAAGACTTACTAATTCTAAGGTTTCCTAATCCAATATGTATTTATCTAATTAAAACAAATATTCATTAATACAAATTTACCGATCTAATATTTACT